>JBJHDG010000008.1:0-18466 GCA_050486425.1 Pseudomonadales bacterium
GTCCTTGGGCATGGCGGAAATGGAAAATTGGCTCACATTGGTGCTGAAGGGTGCCGCAGCAATCACCAGCGTACCGCCCTGCATCAGATATTGATCCAATGCCAACAGTTGAATCTCACTGAGCTCTGCTGGATCCACCACCAACAGCAAGTCGGCCGCCGCGGGTACTCGCCCCTCCTCCAGACTGGTATGTTGCACCTGCAAATTCTCACTCAACACATCGGTGAGCTGACGATATTGGCGGGCGCCGAATTCCCCGCCCGCAGGTGCCAGCATGGCGATGCTACGCAGATAACCAGGTGCGAACCGGCGCAACTCCGCCTCCAGGTTACGGCGCAACGTCTCGGCACTCAAATCTTCCGGCAGCATCAGTTGTACTTCCCGCTGCGCATCAGCGAGCAGCAGGTAAAAATAAAAACTGTTGTCATCAAACAGACTGGTCACCAAAGGCTCGAAGCCGTAGCGGGCTGCAATTTCCTCGGCCAGGGCGCCATCACCGGCGCGTGGATCGACTATTTGATATTGAAAGTTGCCATCACTGGTCTGCGCCAGGTCAGCAAGCATGCTCGGCAGGGCCTGATATAAGTCCACCAGCACCGCCGGCAGCTGCTCCACCGGCGACGCATAGGCGGTGAACCGCACCGGCTCCGGCAACGCAGCAAACAGATCACCGCCAGCGGCAAAGCCCTGCACCACTCGTCGGATGGCGCGCACCAGATCATATTCAGGATTGCGTAGCCGCACTTCCAGATCAGCCTCACCCCTGGCCTTCACATCGATCAGGTCGCGAAAACTGAGCACATGGAATTCATCACCGTAGCTCAGCAGCACGTCGAAATAGGAGTTCACCAGGCTGGATTGATGCCGATCCGCCACCTGGAAAGGCACGGCACGTATGCCGTACTTGTTATTGGCCTCATCTTCCAGTTCCGGGGCACTGGCCGGATCCACCAGCTCCACCCGCACTCGACCGGCACCGGCAATTTCCAACTCCCGCAGCAGATCCTGTAATTGCGGCACCAGTGGCGCCAGCAACGGATGGGTTTTGGCGCTGAAGTAGCCGCGAATCAACAAGGGTTCCTGCAAGTTCGCCAGATACTCCTGAGTGGTAGGCGACAGGCTATACATGCGTCCTGCCGTGACATCAATTCGCAGATTACTCAAGGGCGTCAACCAGAGGTTGGCAAGCAGCAGATTCGCAATCAGCAATCCGCTACCCAGACGCCACTGCCAATGCATCTGGGTGTTGCCGTCTGGCGCCCAGCGTTGCTGCTGCAAGCCGTACACATTCAGGGTCAGGAATAGCGCGATCAAGCTGATGTAGTAATACAGATCCCGCAAATCCACCACACCGCGGGTGATGGCCTCGAATCTGGAACCCGTACCCAGGTTACGCAACAGACGCGCCTGGTCGGTGCCCACCAGGTCCGTGAGCAAACCAGTGCCCAGCAGATAGAGTGCGCCACCGATCAGCGCGGTCAGGATGAGGCTAACGATCTGGTTGTCGGTACGGGCACTGACGAACAGGCCGATAGCGAGATAAGCCCCGCCCAACAACATGGCCGCCAGATAGCCAGCCCACACCGGTCCCCAATCCAGATTCGCCAACAGCGCTACGCTAATGGGCACGGGCAAGGTCAACAGCAAGGCCACCGCCAACAAGGTCCAGCAGGCAAGAAATTTGCCCAGCACAAAAGACCAGGTGGATACCGGCAATGTCGCCACAAACTCCAGGGTGCCACTGCGGCGCTCCTCACTCCACAGGCGCATGGTGAGTGCCGCAGACAGAAACAGCAGCAATACCGGCAGCCATTCAAACAAGGGGCGCACATCGGCAATGTTGCGGGCGAAAAAGGCTTCCACCCAGAAAAACACAAAGAGACTGATGGCCAGGAAACTGGCCAGAAACAAATAGGCCACCGGCGAGGCAAAAAACAGGGTCAGTTCCTTGCCGGCAACTCGTCGAATACTCTGACTACGCATATGACTGATCCTTCAATGACGCATAGGCTGGAGCGATTACGCTTGCGCGGGCTGCTGCCAGCCAGCCTCGTTGACTTCCCGGAACAAACTCTCCAGATCGGCTTGCTCCTGTCCCACGGCAAATACCTGCTGCCCGGCTTGCACCAGCTTTGCCACCAACTGCGCGCAGGCCTGATCCAACGCTGTCGCATCCGCTGTCTGCAGTGGCAGCGCCATGCGCCGCCGTGAGCCATGGGCACTTTGCAGCTGTGGCTCGCCCAACGCCGGTATGGCAGCAGCCAGCATGCCCACTTGTTCCAAACTGGCATCGGTGGTCAGACGCAAACGCTGACCCTGCTGCAGTTCTCCCAAACTGGCATCCACCACCAATCGCCCCTGGCGCAGCATCATGACCCGGTCACAAACCGCGTTGACCTCCTGCATGATGTGCGTGGAAAGGATGACAGTGGCATGACTGGCAAGCTGCCGGATCAGATCCCGCATGTGTTGCGTCTGGGATGGGTCCAGACCATTGGTGGGCTCATCCAGAATCAGGAATCTGGGCTTGTGCAAAATGGCCTGGGCGACACCCACCCGCTGCCGGTAACCGCGGGATAATGTGCCAATGGGATCAAAGGCCTTGTCCTGCAGTTCAGTGGCGGCCACAGCTTCGCGGATGGCAATACTGCGCAAGCCCGGCTCCATACCCCGCAGCTGGGCGGTGTAATCCAAATAATCCAGCAGCATCATTTCCGGATACAACGGCAGTGCTTCCGGCAGATAGCCGAGCTGACGCTGGATGGGGATGGGATCTGCAGCCAGTGCCACGCCATCGATCTGGATGCTGCCACTGCTGGGCTCCAGATAGCCTGCCAGCATTTTCATGATGGTGGTTTTGCCGGCGCCATTGTGGCCCAGCAGGCCCACCACCTCACCTGGCCGAATACTGAAGCTAACGTCATCCACGGCCACAAAATCGCCATAGCGACGCGTCAGGTGTTCCACCTTGATCACGACATCACCTCATTGTGTTATCACCGACCGCAGGAGCCGCAAAGATACCCAGCGGCGTGTTGATTGCAAGCCTGGGACGCTAGTCCGCTGCCAGCATGAAGTGACCACTGGCTTCCGCCACCAGTTCCCCAGTGTCCTGGCGATACATGGCCCCGGCCATCAGCGCCAGCCGGCCCTTGCGTTTCTGCAAGCGCCCTTCCAAGCGAATCGGCGTCTGGGCCGGCAGGCTGGCCCGATAGCGAATCTCGGCCTTGGCCGTGAAGCACTTGTGCCCCTGCAACCAGAGCCAGTTAGCCATCACATCATCCAGCAGGCTGAAGATGATGCCACCATGGGTCACATTCTCGTAACCGATATGCTGTGGCCCCGGCGTGCACTCCGCCACACAGCGCTCACCCTCAATACGGAACTGCACATGCAGCCCCTGCGGATTGCCAGGCCCGCAAATAAAACAACGATTCGCTTCCACATCCAATCGCATAATGATTTCCTGGTTGCCTGGCTGCCATTATGCCTGATGCCTGGGTATGATCCCGAGACAGATGTCGAAACAGATGCCGAAGTCCAAATCCCCAGTACCGAAGTGCGCGCATGAAGCTCAGTGAGATCGCGGCCCGATTACAGCTGGCGCCGCCACCTGCGCCACTGTCGCCACCACTGCCGCCGCGCCAGGCGGCTGTTGCCATCCTGCTCCAGGCCAATGCTGACAGCAGCGTCGAGGTGCTGTTCATCCGGCGCGCGGAAAAAACCGGCGACCCCTGGTCGGGTCATATGGCGTTTCCAGGTGGCCACAAGGATCCGGAAGATGACAGCCTGCTGGCCGCCGCCATGCGGGAAACCTGGGAAGAAGTGGGGATCGATCTGCATCAGAGCGGCCAGTTACTGGCCAGCCTGCAGCCCTTGCGGCCGCTGCTCCGCACCGGCAAGGACGCCATGCTGGTGGCACCCTTCGTGTTTCAACTGCATAAGCCCATCAACCTGCGCCCCAACCATGAGGTGGCCGAGGCCATCTGGACGCCCTTGGCGCCCATCTATCAGGCCCAGAATCACACCGAGGAGGCGCGTCTGGTGGAGGGCTCTGCCCAGGCCTTTGCCGGTTACCAGTTGGGTGATGGTTACTTCGTCTGGGGTCTCACCTACCGCATGCTGCACGGCCTGTTCGAACTGTTGGATCCCCACTGGCGTCCACCCAGCACCGACTGAGCCGTGGCTCAGGGAAACTGATATCCATGATAGTCAGCCAGCGCCAGCCCATCGGCTACCGAGAGGAACGGATCATGCTCCACTACCCGATCCGGAAAACGCTCCTGCAGTAACTGGCGCACCGCCGGAATCAGTGATGAGCCGCCGGTGCCCACCACCAGGTCCACCGCGGCGGCCGGCAGATTCGCCAGTTGCAGCAAATGATCCAGACCTTCACGTACCTGCTGGAGCAAATCGGCAATCATGGTTTCAAATTCCTGCCGGCTGACGCTGATTTCCACATCCAGGTCCGGAATAGCCAGCACCGCCGACTCGGCTTCCGACAGACGCGCCTTGCAGTCCTTGATGGCCTGAAACACCAGATAGCCCTGGTTTTGTTTGATCAGATCATGCAGGCGGCGAAACTTGACCGCTGCCGGCCCACCCTGGGCAATGCATTCCATCACTGCCGTGGTGTAGCGGTTCTGATTCAGGGTGTAGGTGACCGCCCAATTCAGCAGCAGATCTTCGTAGTCTTCGAACGGAAATCGGGTTTCGATCAGCGCCTTGTCCACACCGCGCCGGCGCCAGGACTCACCCTTGCCCAGCAACGGAAACAACAGCTCCCGAAACATGCGCTGATCAATCAGGTCTCCGCCCAGCGCCAAGCCATGCGTGGCCAGCACCTGATAGCTGTTACCCTGAATGCGCAGCAGACAGTAGTCCAGGGTGCCGCCACCAAAGTCCAGACACAGAATATGCTCCGCCGTGACCGCCGGATGCCGGTGCAAATAACTCAGCGTCGCAGCGATGGGTTCAGGGAAAAAATGCTGGGTGCGAATCCCGGCATGGCCGTAGGCTTCACCCAAACGCGCCAGCGCCAACTGATTGCGGTGCGGATCACGGCCTTCAAAGTTTACCGGACAACCAAGGTGGGCCTCGGCCACGGCAACACCCGCCTGCTGCAATGCCTGACGAATGTGCACCAGAATAGGCGTGATCAGCGCGACCAGGCGAAACGGATGATTGAACACCATCAGGCGCCGTACGTTCGGATCTCCCAATAGCCGCTTGGTGCCGCGAAATAAACGCCCCTGCAGGCCGGCATCATTGAGGGGCAAGCCATAGATTTTTTTCGTTAATGTTTCTAGCGGACGGCGCCCTTCCGGATCCGGATCCCCCACCAGAATGGAAGCGGCACCCACCACTTCCGGGATCAACTCAACGGTACGTCCGGTATTGTCCGCAATATAGGCGGCAATGGCCGGCTGCCCGGTAAGGGTTTGCAGGTCTCGATCTATGTAGGTGGCCGATGGCATGACCGGATCCGCTGCTTCCAGGTGCACCCGGTGCAATTGCCGGCCATCGAAAATCACCGCCGCTGAGTTGGTGGTGCCAAAATCTATGCCTATACCAATGCGTGGCTGTTCCTGGGGCATCGCAAATCTGCTCGCTCAGATGTTTGGCATGGGCACCAGGGCGCCCGCTGCCTGCCAGGCCTGCAACTGGGCCTCATCCACCCCGGCCCATTCCCGCAACACCACCAGGTTATGTTCACCCTGATGCGGTGCCCCACGCCGGCTGCCGCTGGCAGCGTCGGAAAAGCGATAAGGCGTTCGCGCCACAGGACGGGTACCACCATTGCGATCATCCACTTGCATGATGCTGCCCCGATGCAACAGCGTGGGTTGCTGCAAGGTTTGAAAACCATCCCGCACATCGCCCCAGGCAATATTCATCTTCGCCAGCGCCGCAATCACAGCCTCGCGGGAACCCAGGTTGTTGAAAAAAGCCTGGGCCGCCTCGCGCCGATACCGGATTTTTTCCTCCAGGCTGGCATCCGCAGGCGTGGGATCCTCCACGCCGCAGACAGTGCTGAGCTGTTTCCAGATAAAGCGGAAGTCACCTGAGAGAATCAGTGGCCCGGCCGGGGTCTGCCAAATATCGCTGGGCAGGGTGCGGACACTGACCGCATCGTCCGTCCAGTAATGAATCTGGTCATCATTGATGAGCATGGCATCCATCATGGCCATATCAATATGCTGTCCCTTGCCGGTGCGCTGGCGCATAAGTAAGGCTGACAGCAGCGCCACCAGCCCATGCAGGCCGGCATTGAAATCCGCCACCGATAACACCAGGTCCGCCGGTGGCCCCTGGGTGATCTCTGCCTGCCGGGCGATGAAGCCGCTTTCCGCATGCACGATGGAAGCGTAGGCCGCACGCTGGGATTCCGGCCCCTGCTGGCCGAAACCCGAAATGGAGAGCATGACCAAGCGTGGATTCAACGCCTGCAGCTGGGGGTAATCCAGACCATAGCGCGCCATGATGCCAGGGCGAAAATTCTCGATCAAAACATCCGCACAAGGCACCAGTGCCCGCACCACATCCGCGCCTGCTGGCGCCGTGAGATCCACACAGATATCGCGCTTGCCCAGATTCTGCTGGTTGAAGTAGCCCGATATGCCATTGATCTTGTGCCCCCACAGACGGGTGATATCCCCATCCGGCGGTTCCACTTTCACCACGTCGGCACCCAGATCACTGAGCATACGACCGGCGAACGGCCCGGCCAGAACCCGGGACATATCCAGTACTCTGATGCCGGCCAAGGGATAATCAGCCTGCTGCGTCATGTTGGTCTCCTGCTGGCGAGCCTGGCATGGTAAACCTTGCGGCAGGCTGCTGTCAGGCGGGCTACAATCAACGCCCCGCCAGCACCGGAGCAGTGATGGGAGATCTGGTCAAATTCAAGCGCCCGAGCCTGAAGCAGAAGGCCCAGGGCCGCACCCTGTGCAATGCCGGCTTTCACAAGTGGCAGCTGGATCAACGCAAGCAGTTTGATGTGCGCCAAGGCCGGCTGGTGAGTGTCCGCCGCTGCCAACGCTGCGGCCTGAGCAAAACCACCCTGGATTAAACCACCCTGGAATAAAGTCGGCGCCTCAGGTCAACGTGGGCTGCGACAAGCACACACCTGTCCCCGCCAAACCACAGTAACCCCCGGGCACCCGGGCCAGGTATTGCTGATGGTACTGCTCCGCAAAGTAGAAGGCCTTGGCCGGCGCAATCTCGGTAACAATGGTGCCCAGCCCGGCCTGCGCCAGCGCACGTTGATAGGCGGCAGCACTGTTCAGTGCGGCCGCTGCCTGGGCACTGTCGAAGCTGTAGATGGCACTGCGGTACTGAGTACCGACATCATTCCCCTGGCGCATGAACTGGGTGGGATCATGGGATTCCCAGAACAGCTGCAACAGCTGCCCATAACTGAGCTGCGCCGGGTCGAATACCACCAGCACCACTTCGGTATGCCCGGTGCGACCGGAACAGACTTCCTCGTAAGTGGGATTGGACGTATAGCCACCGGCATAACCCACCGCCGTGGTGAACACCCCCGGCTGTTGCCAAAACAACCGCTCCGCACCCCAGAAGCAACCCATGCCGAACAGTGCTTGCATGAGCCCGGCCGGATACGGGGGCGCCAGGGCTGTCCCCAGCACCAGATGTCGTCCTGGCATCATGATGGGTGCATCTCGGCCCGGCAGCGCGTCGCTGGCGGTTGGCAATTGCAATTTGACGGGCATCACCATCAGTGCCTCCTGTGACGCAGGCAGTAAATCTTGATGCTGTGACAACCTTATCTCAGTTTTATTCCCACCACCTGTGATCCAGGTCGAATCCGGATCACTGGCGCCAATGCGTCCCAAGCTGCACACTACAGGCTGTTCAAGGCAAGCTACGCCTTGCTTGACTGCGTTTTACCTGACAACTGCGTTTTACCTGACAATGGATGTAAGCATGCCAGCAGCCCCGCACCCGCTCACCGACAGCCCGCAAGCACCACGATCCAACCTGGCCGCGAGTCGGCGCTGGTGGCTGCTGTTGACGCTGACGCTGACGGTCGGTTGCAGCACACCGGCGCCACAGCCGAACTACCAACAACTGGCCGACCAGATCCAGGCGGGTAGCGATGTCAGCATCAGTAGCTTGCGCGCTGCCTTCCTGCAGGCTGACACCTTCAACAGCCGCATGCAGCTACTGGCGCCGCTGGAGCAGCAGGCCATGGAACTCTATGACGATGAACCGCTGCGTCTGGGCGCTGTTGGTGCTGCCATCATTGATCAGTACCTGGGCAGCATCACCGGCCACGCCGCCTTGTCCCGGTATTATCGGCATTTGGGCGCCGAGGATGCCGCCGCAGAGCATGATGCCTGGATCGCACGTATCCGGGCCACCGTAGAGGCCAATGCCGACGGCTCCATGCGCGCACCCTATCCGGTGATTTCCGCCACCGAAGCCCAGGCCTATCTGCGTCTGCGTGGTCTATTGCCGGTGGGTTCCATGTACTACAGCACCGAACAGGCGCCGTTCATGGCGCTGATTGCCGCCAAACCCCAGGAAGGTCGCCTGCAATCCATTTATTTCGATCTCACGGGCGCCTACCAGGCCATCAGTAGCGCAGTGATCCAAGGCCACGGTGAAGGGCCATTCACACCCGGACAATTGATCGATTACCTGGCGCAGCAGGATGATGATGCTGCCCTTACCTCCATCGGCTCCTATCTCTACTATCAACAGCGACTGCAGGAAGCTGAGCAATGGTTTCGTGCGGCCAGCGCTCAGGGCAATGCCATTGCCGGTTTGATGCTGGGCCACATTTATCAGGTCCAGGCGCAACGCCGGGAAGGTGAGGCCAGGGCAGCCGCGCTGGAGCTGGCGCTGGATCAATACACCGCGGCCATTGCACTGTCTTCGGATGAAGCCATGTTCTCGCTGGGCACCCTGTATCTGGATGGCTTCTATGGCGAGGAAAATGTGGCCTCAGGCTTGGCGCTGCTGCAGCAGGCCGCGCAGCTGGGCAGTCCGGATGCCATGCTCTGGCTGGGACATCTGTATCAGCAGGGCGTGCACCTGGAAGCCAACATCGACAGCGCCCGGCATTATTTTGCCCAGGCTGCGGAAGCACAACATCCCGGTGCGCAGAAATACTATGTGCGCTTTCTGCTGAGCAACAACGACCAGATTGCTTTCGACCGCCGCACGCTGGATTGGCTGGATACCCTCATCGCCACCGAGGATGCAGAAGCCATGCTGCTGCGCGGCGCCCTCCATGCCCGCGGGCTTGGCGTGCCGCAGAATTTTCGTCAAGCCCGGCGCTGGTATCGGCGCGCTGCGGAGCAAGCGCCGCACAACGCCGACCTCATCAATGAAATTGCCTGGACCCTGACCGTCTCACACCTGCAGCGGCTACGGCAACCGGCCTACGCGCTGCAAATCATGGACCGCATGATGAACGCAGACCCCATGGCGCGGCACAACCCGGCGTATCTGGACACCTGGGCTGCAGCCTACGCCGCCAATGGCAATTTCCGCCGCGCATTGGAGTTGCAGGAACGGGCCGTGCAAGCCGCCAGGGACCAACGCGATGACAACATGCTCAGCATTCTTGAGCGCCACCTGGCATTGATGCGGCAAGGCCGTACCATCAGCGATCAGATCCCCTGAGCAATGCTTTGCGCAGACCCAACCGCAGTCACTTGATCAAACCTTCGACCCGCAGCCTGCCCAGGTCATCGGGGCTGTAACCGAATTCCTGCAACACCAGATCCGTATGCTCGCCCAGCGCTGGCGCGCCCGTGCCTGGTCGCACCGGTGTCCGGGAAAAGCGGATCGGGTGCCCGGATGCGCGATAAGCGCCCAGATCGCGGTTTTCTAACTCCCAGACCAGATCCAGCGCCTGTACCTGCGGATCCTGGTACAGGTCAGAACGATAATTTACCCGGCCACAGGGCACGCCCGCCGCCTCCAGCTTCTGCAACCAGAATTCGCTGGGCTGGGTTTTCATCTTAGTCTCAATTTCCTGCATTAAGGTTTTGCGCTGGAAATACACTGCATCAGAGATATCACCAGAACTGCGCCCGGTATCGGCATCCACTACGCCTAAGGTTTCACAGACTCTGTCACGCAGGCTGGTATTGATCGCCGCGATGCTGATGTAACCATCCTGGGTCTGATATACCCGATAGTAGGGCTGGGTGTGGCGATCACTGGGACGATGCAGACAGTCGGGCACCTCAATGGGACGCGTCGTATCCGGCTGGTCTGCTCGCAAATGCATTTCCGCAAACTGGTCAATCACATCCGTATGCCGCTTGCCTTCCGCGAAGGCAGTCTGCAGCGTATGGATTTCCTGAGCCAACACGTCTTGATCCAGGTTTTCCACACAAATCATTCGCATAGCCTGTAGCGCAAAGCCGGTACCGAACAGGGACGTTTCAATTTTCTGGCCCTCACCGGTGCGGGCACGATGATAGAGCGCTGACACGATGCCCAGTGCATTGAGCATACCGGTGCCTATGTCGATGTAGGCAGGCCCGCCGGGTCCCCGTGGCGCTCCCGCCTCATCGGCGTAGCTGGACATTACTCCAGACGCCGCATGCGCGATAATGTCGAAGCCCTTGCGCTTCCGGTATGGCCCCACTTCGCCAAACGCAGTGCTGGAAAGAAAAATCAGCTGGGGATTGTGTTGTTTGAGACTGGCGTAATCCACGCCAATCTTCTCGGCAACGCCGGGTGCGAAATTCTGCACCACCACATCCGCCTGCTGCACCAACCGATAGATGATTTCACGCCCGGCCGGCTGATGCAGATCCACGCACAGACTCTGCTTGCCACGATTGAACGCCAGCGACATCCTGGTATTGCCCTGATAGCGGCTGGCACCGCCCAAACGACGCTCTTCAGCGCCATCCGGCGGCTCAATCTTGATGACGCGAGCACCCATATCCGCGAGCAGAAAGCCGCAGTAGGGGCCGGCAATATATTCAGAGAAATCCAGGACGGTGACGTCCTCAAGCAATGCGCTCATACCGGCAGTCATCAATCAACCTCAAGATACATGGAGAAAATCAATCTGCGGATTGGGTCATACCCAGAAACAGCAGGTGCTGGCTCCGCTCCACCAGCGCTTCCAACGCCTCATCACTGGCGACTGGAATCCGGCCATCCACGATCAACGCGGCCAGCCCATGCATCAACGCCCAACCGGTACGCGCCTGTAAGGATTCCTGTGGCGGCAAGGCGCCGGATTCGTGCGCACTGCGCAGGAAATTCCGCACCAGGTCATACACCGCCTCACTGGCGCTGCGCACCGCGCAGTCGTGCTCATAGGCGGCCTCCGGCCCAAACATGACGCGAAAGTGGGCGGGGTGACTGGTGGCAAAGCGCACATACTCTAGGCCCAGGCGGCTGAATCGGGCGCAGGTATCTGTGGGCGCATCCTGCATGGCCTTTGTCATCTGCTGCGCCATGGCCAGGAAACCTTCCTCGGCCACCGCGGCCAGCTGGGCCGCACGACTGCGAAAATGCCGGTACGGGGCCGTGTGGGAAACACCAGCGCGCCGCGCCGCATCGCGCAGACTGAAGGCGGTGCCGCCGGTTTCCTGGATGATCTCCAGTGCCGCCTGGATCAAGTGGGCATGCAAGTTACCATGGTGGTAGCTGCGCTGGCCGGCTGCCGCCGAATTCTGGGATTTCAACACAAACTCCGTCTGAAGCACGCCTGAGCGGTCGATTATGGCACAGCCATCACCGCTCAGGTCGCGAGAAACCGCTGCATCACGGTCAGAAACTCCTCCAGTTGATCATGGTGGGTCCAGTGGCCGGCCTGATCGATATCCACCACCTGGGCATTGCGGAAATGCTGCAGGCTGTCGCCCTGGCCGGTGCGACCGGGAAAGCCCTGCTTGGAGTTAACGAATAACGTGGGACAACTGATGCGCTGCCACAACTGCTCTATCTCATCGGCAGGTATGTCATAAGGGTTATAGCCGTGGGTGTAGTTATCGAATTTCCAGCTGTAACTGCCATCCTCGTTCTGGTTGCTGCCATGAATGGTGAGATGGCGGGCCTGTTCGGGTGTCAGGTGCGCATTGGTTTTCTGCATGCGCTGATAGGCCTCGTCCAGATCCGCATAGCGCCTGGGCTCACGACTGGCCAGCTTCCAGGTATTGTCAATCCAGTTACCAATGCGTTCATGGGCCGGCATCCGCCCAAAGCGGCGCGCCCAACCCAGGCCCACGCCTTCCACCACGATCAGCCTCGCCACCGTATCCGGATACAAGCCCGCATACTGGCAAGCCAGGGTGCCGCCAAGGGAATGCGCCACCAAGGTCACCGGCTCCAGCCTGGCCTGCCGCACCAGTTGCGCCAGATCGTAGAGATAATCCAGATGGCTGTAGCTGGAGCCAATCGCCCAGGCGGAATCACCATGGCCACGCAGATCCGGCGCCACAATGTGGTACTGCTGACATAGCCGCTGGGCCACCCAGTCCCAGGTATGACAATGATCCCGCATACCATGGATCATCAGCATGTGCGGTGCAGCTGCATTACCCCAGTCGAGATAATGCAGGCGCAGACGTTGGGAGAAGTAACTGTGGGAGGTGGGGCTGGCTGGCTCTGACATAAGTCAAATTATCCTGTGCGACTACTTGATGGTTCGGTCTGATTGTACGCTGCGCAGCACCCGCGATTGCAAATCCTGACTCTGCACATCGCATCGGCTTGACGCTGAGCCGACCTGATGCTTTTATCAATAGGTCCGCAGGGGAGCGTGATCGACAGGCGCGCAAACCGGCACTGACCTTGCAGCCGAGAAGGCAATCGAAGCTGACCAGGGCGCGGACTTGTGGGGTACATTTCGCAACAATCACAAGCCGCCGTGCCTACAACCACACAAGCGCGAATATGGGGCCGCCACTGCGGCCCATTTTGTTTGTCAGGACGCCTCTGCCACCTCAATCGAATACACCAGATCCTTGTCATCAATGCGGGTTTCAAACAGGGGTCGGCCAGGTTCACCGGGCCGCAGCTGCACCGCCAGGGTCTCTCCCGCCACGTAATCCACATGGGCGCTGATGGCGTCCACCAGGGCCGCATCACCGGAATACAGCACCTGAATACGATCGGCCACATGCAAATTCAGCTCCTTGCGGCTGCGTTGGATGCGGTTTACCGCTTCCCGCGCCCAGCCTTCTGCGGTCAGGGCCGGCGTCAAGTTGCAATCCAGCACCACCGAAATAAGCCGGTCGCTGAGTGCTTCGGTACGGGGCACGGCTTCACGAAACACCTGGATCTCATCACTGCTGAAGGACTCACCATCAATATCGATGGCGCCCTGCTGCTGCAGGGCTTCAATCTCCTGCCAACCCAAGGCTTCGATGCGCGCCTGCACCTGTTTCAGGCGTTTGCCCAAACGTCGGCCCAGCAGCGGAAAATTCGGCTTGGCATAGAGCTTGATGTAAGCACCTTCGTCCTGGCTGTAATCAATTTGCTTCACATTCAGCTCACGCTGAATCACTGTCTCCAGGGCCCGAATATCATCCAGCAACTGCGCATCCCGATGGATAATCAACAAGCGTGACAATGGCGTGCGCACACCGATACGGACCTCTTCGCGCTTTTTTCGCCCCAACAGAATCACTTGCTGGGCGCGGCGCACGGCATCTTCCAGGCGAGGCTGACGCAGCTCAGGCTCGGCCTCCGGATATTCACACAGATGCACCGACTCGGCGCCGGAACCGGTTGCATCACCAAGCCGCCGCAGCTCCTGGTAGATATGTTCCGCCAGGAAGGGTGCCATGGGCGCCATGGCCAGGCTTAATTCATAGACTGCTGTGTACAGCGTGCTGTAGGCGGCAATCTTGTCCGCCGTGATGTCTTCACCCCAGAATCTGGGCCGATTCAAGCGAATGTACCAGTTAGTGAGATCTTCGATAAATTCAAACAGCCGCGGCACCACATTGTAGAGACGATAAGCCTCCATCTCCTCGGCGATGCCCGCCTTCAACGTTTGCAGTTTCGACAACAGCCAGCGATCCAACACATTGTTGTCATAGTGAAAACCCTTGTCCGGCGACCAGCCATCAATCTCGGCATAGGTTTTCAGGAATGAGAACGCGTTGTACCAGGGCAGCAACGCACGCCTGATCATGTCCCGCACACCGGCATCCGTGAAGCGCTGCTCCTCGCCCCGCACCACACCGGAGTTAATCAGATACAGGCGCAGCGCATCAGCGCCGTAGGTGGCCATCAGATCATCAGGCGGCGTGTAATTGCGCAGACGCTTGGACATTTTTTTGCCATCTTCCGCCAGCACCAGGCCGTTGACGATGACGTTCTTGAACGCGGGTCGTTCATAAAGGGCGGCTGCAATCACCGTCAACGTGTAGAACCAGCCCCGGGTCTGGTCCAGGCCCTCGGCAATGAATTCCGCCGGAAAGCCCAGTTTGAAAACCTGTTCGTTCTCGAAGGGATAATGCAGCTGGGCATAGGGCATGGAGCCGGATTCAAACCAGCAGTCCAGCACTTCCTCCACGCGCCTGTAAGTGCCTGGCTCGCCGGCACGCTGAAAAGTCAGCGCATCCACATGCTCCCGGTGCAGGTCGTCCAGGGTGTCGATGCCGGTAAGTTCACAAAGCTCCGCCACCGAACCCACGCAATGCATGGCACCCGTGGTGTCGTTGATCCAAATGGGCAGCGGGGTGCCCCAGACCCGATTGCGGGAAATGGCCCAATCGGTGGCATTGGCCAGCCAGTTGCCGAAGCGGCCATGCTGGATATGATCAGGTACCCAGCGGATCTGGTCGTTGGCGGCCAACATGCGATCCTTGATGGCACTGACTTTCACATACCAGGATGGAATGGCGCGATAGATCAGTGGCGTATCCGAGCGCCAACAGAAGGGATAACTGTGCTGAATCACCTCCTGCACATAGAGCGCGCCCTGTTCCTTGAGCTGACGAATGATGTGCTTGTCCGCGTCCTTCACATACGGACCGGCAAAGGCCGTCACTTCATCGGTAAACAATCCGTTTAAAGTCACGGGACAGACAAAAGCACTCACGCCCGCCTGTTGCAGGACCCGGTAGTCGTCTTCACCAAAGGCGGGCGCCAGATGCACCATGCCGGTACCGCTGTCGGCCGTGACATAGTCGTCGGCATGCACGGCGAAGGCGCCTTCGGCAGACAAACTGTCGAAATAGGGAAACAGTGGTTCATAGTGGCGCCCCACCAGGGCCGAACCCGGCACTTCCGCCAGCACTTCCAACTGGCGTCCGGCATAGGCTTCCAGGCGCTCCTTGGCCAGATACAGCACCCGATCCAGTACCGGATCCCGGGCCCGCACATAAGTGAGGTTGGCGTTGACACAAATGCCGAGGTTGGAGGGCAAAGTCCAGGGTGTGGTGGTCCAGGCCGCCAGCCAGGCATCTTCATCAGCCAGCTTGAACAACACGGTGATGGCCGGGTCCTGCACGTCCATGTAGTTGGAAGTGGCTTCGAAGTTGGACAGCACCGTGCCCAGGGCGGTGGACACAGGCACCACCTTGACCCCCTGATAGACATAACCCTTGTCCCAGAGTTGGCGCACCACCCACCACACCGACTCCATGTACCAGTTGTCCATGGTCTTGTAGTCGTTGTCGAAGTCCACCCAACGCCCGAGCCGGGTGATGGTCTTGCGCCATTCCGCCACATAGCGCTGCACGATCTTGCGACATTCGGCGTTGTAGCCGGCAACACCCAGCTTGGCCACCGCGTCCTGCACCGACATGCCGAGCTGCTGATCGATCTCATGCTCGATGGGCAGGCCATGACAGTCCCAGCCAAAGCGCCGCAGCACATAGTGCCCTTTCATGGTCCAGTATCTGGGAACGATGTCTTTAAGGGTGTTGCCCACCAGATGGCCGTGGTGCGGCAGCCCAGTGGCAAAGGGCGGGCCATCGTAGAAGATGAACGGCTTCTTTTCCTTGGTGGCGGCCAGCGACTTCTCAAAAATCTGCTGCTGCTGCCAGAACTCAAGCACCTTGAGCTCCATATCCACAAAGGAAAACGAACTGCCTGCTGTTTCCGCTTCTGCCATGCCTGATCTACCTGGGTGCGCTGCCGGAGGGAGCGTTGGAAGATACCGGGATCACCCGGATGAGGGCGGCATTTTAACAGCGCGGCAAGGAATTGCATGTGGCCGCGGCGGCGGCCACTCCAGGTGGATCAGCGCCAGCACCGCCTTCAGCCGGCGGCGCGCAACTCTGCTTTGATGGCTTGGTCCGCTTCCTCACTGAACATTACATTCAGCGGCCGGCCCAGGGTAAAAGAGTCCAGGATGAAATCCCGCAGTACCGCCCGGGCCTGGTCTTCCAGGCGGGCTTTGCGCAGCAGTTGACGCAGCATGTTGGATTCGATTTCTGCTTCCAGTTGGGATTCATAGGGGCCAATATCCACCCCTTCGCGTGTGTGGAAGAACCAGTGCCCGTTACAGCTGAACACCGCATCTGAGCGAAACCAGGTTTTGGTACCTTCGTTCCCGCGCCCTGCCTGCATAGCCAGCCTCCCAGTGGGTTTGCCGGATTGTTCCTGGGCGCATCCGCCATGTATGTTCGACTAATGTGGCAATTGTAAGGAAATGTAAGGCCGCCTGCGGCGCCACAAGCTTATGGTGACTTACGCCACGGGCCCCGGACTGCGTATCATGCGCGCTCCCTGGCAATCCCGGCTCAAACATGGAGATGGTGGCGCAACCGCCTCGCAGCGCCTTTCCCTGGTACCTCACGGGCTCAAGCCTGTGGCTGGCCGGCATGAGCCTGCAGGGCTTTCTGATTACCTGGCTGTTGGTGGGTGAACTGCAGGCGCCAGCAGATCAGGTGGGGCTGGGTCGGGCCCTGATGCACCTGCCTGGTATTGCGGTGCTGGTGCTGGGCGGCGTGATCGCCGATCGCAGCGATGGCCGCCTGCTGCTGCTGCGTCTACACCTGCTTATCGCACTGCCCCCGGTGCTGCTGGCGCTGTGCCTGGGTGTTGCCAACCTCAGTGTGGCGCTGGTGATCGGCTTCGGCATCTGCCTGTCCGTGCTGCAAGCCATCAGTGATCCGGCGCGGCAAGCCATGTTGAATCGGGTCACCCTGATCGATCTGCAGCGCACCGTCACCATCACCAGCCTCACCACCTCCCTGGTGGGACTGGGCGCCATCTGGCTGGGCGGTCGTCTGGAGCAGTTGGGGATCGTCAGCGTGCTGCTGCTGCAGGCGCTGCTGTTTGTGGCCGGCGGTTTCGCCATGCAGCGACTGCCCGCCTTGCCCGTGCGCGTGGATCCCGGCCGTCCGGACTTGCTGGGGGGGCTCAAGGCCTGCCTGAAATTACCCTTGCTGCGGGACTTGATCGGCCTCAGCTTTCTCGGCTCCTTGTTCAATGCCGGCGCCTATGTGCTGGTGCTGCCCTATATCGTCACCCAGGTGTACCAGGGCGATGCCGCCTTCTTTGCCATGGTGGTGATGCTGGTGACCCTGGGTGGTATCAGCGCCAACCTGGTCCTGCTGCGCTTTATGCCCCTGCTGCGGCCCGGCCGTCTGTTCCTGCTGTTGCAGTTTGCCATGATGCTGATTCTGGCCCTGCTGCTGCTGCGACCTGCCGTCTGGCTGTTTTTGCTGCTGATGACGGCCTGGGGGCTAAGCATGGGCAGCATCAGCACCCTGGTGCGCAGCATCGTGCAGGAACAGGCACCGCTGCGCAGCCGCGGCCAGATTCTGACCCTGCTGACCCTGTCCTTTATGCTGGCCTCCCCCCTCTCCGCCTGGAGTCTGGGGCAGGTGATCGCCCGTACCAGCCCCCTGGGCGCCCTGCTGGCTGGCATTCTGCTGGCCGCGCTGATTTTCCTGCTGGGCCGGTTTTACACCGGACTCTGGGGTTACCGCTCCGGGGCCACCGGCACCGTCTGAACATCGGCACTGGACAGCAGATAATTGCCGGCCAACCGGCCTGGGCCGCCAAGGATGAGTAGCTCCGCCGCCAGCGCGGGATCCTGCATGGGAATGAAATGGGTCAGCCCGGGCAGATAGAGATCCTGTCCTGCGGGCAGTGCCGCCGCCAATTCCGGCCAGGTGGGGGAATTGGAAAAATCCATTACCCCGGGCACAGGTTCCTGGCGTCTGGCCCGCACCACCAGCGTGGGCACCTGCAGCTGGGACAGCACCGCATGCAGTTCACTGCTGCCCGGACCAGCGCAATAAAAGCTGGCCTCCACCAGCGGCGGACAGGCCAGCGTCCAGCCGGCAGCGGCAGGTAGCAGACCATACCGACAATAGTCGGCCAGCACTTGTGGTTGCCACTGGCTGTATGGTGCGCGCTGGGCAAACCTGTCCCGCATTTGCGCCCAGCTGTCCCAGGTCTGTCGGCGCCTGGCCACCGGATGCGATGCGGGATCGGGCCGGGGGCCGGCGCCGGCGGCTGTGGTGGGCGCAAACACCACCGGATCCAGCAC
>JBJHDG010000009.1:0-17625 GCA_050486425.1 Pseudomonadales bacterium
CACGTGCCGCGCCGTGCGGTCGGCGTCGCTGAAGACCGCCACCGAGCGCAGGCCAGCTTCGGCCACATGCATGGCGAGGCCCTGGACGGCCAGCGCCATCGACCAGAGCCCGAGCATCGCAGGATCGAGGGCACGCGCGATCAGCAGCGTGGCGACGAAGCCCAGGCCTGCGGCCACCGCCCGGCTGCCGCCCATGGTGGCGAGGCGCTGCCAGGAACTGGGCATCAGCCATTACCTGCAGGCTGTCGCCGACAAGGCGCAGGGACTGAACGATTTGCTGGCAGCCACAGGTCTACAGGCAACGCAAACGGCGCATGCCGGCGATGATCTGCCGGATCTGCCCCTCTTCAATCGAGTTGCGGTCAGGTTTGCGGTACCCAACGCACATCCGTTGATCATCGAACGCGCCCATTACTGCACACAGCAACCCGGCGGCCGGGGCGCGGTGCGGGAGATTTGTCATCTCATCATGACGGCGCAACAAAGCTGGGCAGATGCACTGGCCCGCTACGACTATTAAGCCATGCTGGGTTTGAGTGGCCGCGCCTGGCTCTGGATTGCGCTGGCAGCCATTGCCTTTGTTGGCCTGCTGCAACTGGGCGAGCGTCAGCACCTGCCCGCACTGCTGCCCCAGGCCTTGCAGGAAGAACCTGATCTGTACTTTCAGGATGCGCGCATCGCCCAGTTCGATGCGCACGGCGATCTGGCCTTTGTGCTGGAAGCGGCAGAAGTGCATGTCTTCGAAGCACGCGACCTGGCCATCCTGCAAACACCCAGACTCATGCTCTATCGCGGTGAAGATGCGCCCTGGCACCTGACCGCCGGTGAAGGGCGCCTGATGCTGGTGCCAGCGGCCACGGACAGCGCCGAGCCAGCGGATGAAGAACTGGTAACCTTGCATGATGCGGTTGAACTCTTTCAGACCCAGGCCGATGGTGGTCTGCTACGGTTGCGCACGGAGCAACTGCAGATCTATCCCAGGCGCCGTTACGTGACCACAAATGAAGCTGTTATGATTGAGTCCAGCGCGGGTGTCACCCAGGCAGTGGGCATGCGCGCCCAGCTGATCGAAGGCAGATTCGAACTGGGCAACACCGACCCGCACACCCAGCCAACCAGAGTACATACCATTGTTGCACCACATCAATTCCAGTACCGCCCTTAAGCACTGGCTGCACGGCCTGACCCTGGCGACGCTGGCCAGCTTACCGCTCTGGACGAACGCCGCCGATGTGGATCAGCCCATTCACATAAGGGCAGATGCTGCTGAGCTGGATGAGGCCAGCGGCCTGGTGACCTATCGCGGCGCAGTGGAACTGCAGCAAGGCAGCATTCAGCTGTTGGCAGATGTGCTGATCATTGAACTCGAACAACAGCAGGTGCGCAGTATTCGCGCCACCGGCACACCCGCCAGCTATGCGCAGCAGCTTAGAGACGACGCACAGATGCATGCCCAGGCACGCACCATTTTGTACCACACCGCCGATGAAGTGGTGGAACTCAAGGGCGAAGCCCATCTGCAACAGGGCGTGAACGTATTCAGCGGCAACTTAATTCAGTACGACATGCGCGCGGGCCGCATCATTGCCGAAGCCGAAGCCGATGAAGGCGTGCGCATGATTCTCAGCCCGACAGTCAGGCCCCGCTAAGCGCATGGCCCAGCTTGTCGCCACACAACTGCGCAAGGTCTACGGCAGCCGGGTTGCGGTAGCAGATGTGAGCCTGCAGGTTGCCAGCGGTGAAATCATTGGCCTGCTCGGACCCAACGGCGCCGGCAAAACCACTTGTTTCTACATGATTGTCGGTCTGATCAAAGCAGACGGCGGACAGATACTGTTGGATGGCGTAGACATCACCCACCAGGCCATGCACCAACGTGCGCGCCAGGGCATCGGCTACCTGCCCCAGGAAGCCAGCGTGTTTCGCAAACTCTCAGTGGCAGACAATATCAAGGCCATCCTGCAACTGCGTGGTGACCTGAGCAAAGCCGAGATCAACCAGCGTACCCAGGCCCTGGTGGAGGAATTTCATCTGGGCGCGGTGCGCAACCAGTTGGGGGAGCGATTGTCCGGCGGTGAACGTCGCCGGGTGGAAATTGCCCGGGCACTGGCGGCGGATCCAAAATTCATTCTCCTGGATGAACCCTTTGCCGGCGTGGATCCCATTTCCGTGGCCGATATCAAGAACATGACCCGGGATCTGGCCCGCCGCGGCATCGGCGTGTTGATCACGGATCACAATGTGCGGGAAACCCTGGACATCTGTGATCGTGCCTATATTGTCAGTGCAGGCTATATCATCGCCGAAGGTGACACCCAGGCCATCCTGAGTCACGAAAAAGTACGCTCGGTTTATCTGGGTGACCAATTCAGGTTCTAGCGATTGCTAAAATAATAACCATGAAGCAGTCACTCTCCCTCAAACTCGGCCAACAGCTCACCATGACCCCCCAGTTGCAGCAGGCAATCCGTCTGCTGCAACTCTCCACGCTGGATCTGCAACAGGAAATCCAGCAGGCGCTGGAGAGCAACCTGATGCTGGAACTGGATGATGAGGATGAAGTGGCGGCCGATGCGGCGCTGGAGTGGGAGCAGTCCGAGCCGCTGGCAACCGCCAGTGCCGAGGGCGCCGAGCTGGCCGAGATCGACGGCCAGGCGGACTGGAACGACAGCCTGCCGGATGAGCTGCCGGTGGAGAGCGCCTGGGAAGATGTCCACCTGCACAACACACAATCCAGCGCCGGCGAGCTACCGGATCTGGAGAGCAGCAACAGTGCCGGTCAGAGCCTGCAGGATCATCTGCATTGGCAGCTGAATCTGACACCCATGTCAGACAGAGACCGCCTGATGGCCACGGCCCTGATCGATGCCATCAACGCGGACGGGCTCCTCAGCGCCAGCCTCAGTGACATTCTGGAGGCCTTCCATCCGGAGCTGGACATTGAAGAGGACGAACTGCTGGCCGTACTGAAGCTGATCCAGCATTTTGACCCTCCCGGGATTGCTGGCCGGGATTTGGCCGAATGTCTGCTGATCCAGCTGCGCCAGCTACCGCCGGAAACCCCCATGCTGGCCCCAGCCGCTGCGCTGCTCAAGGACCACCTGGGCCTGCTGGCAAGTCGGGATTTTGCCACCTTAAAGCGCAAGCTGCGCCTGGATGAGGATGCCCTGAAAAACGTGGTGACCCTGATTCAGACCCTGAACCCCCGCCCCGGCGCCGGCCTGGGTGAGGACGATACGGAATATGTGGTACCTGATGTCTTTGTGCGGAAAGTGCGTGGCCGCTGGCAGGTGGAGCTGAATATGGAGGCCGCGCCCCGGCTGCGCATCAACCCGGACTATGCCGCGCTGGTGAAGCGGGCCGATAGCAGCAATGACAACAGTATGTTGCGGGAACATCTGCAGGAAGCGCGCTGGTTCCTCAAGAGCCTGGAGAGCCGCAACGAAACCCTGTTGAAAGTGGCCAGCAAGATCGTGGAAGTCCAGCGTGGCTTTCTGGAATATGGTGAGCAGGCCATGAAACCCCTGGTGCTGCGCGACATCGCCGAGGCGGTGGAGATGCATGAGTCCACCATTTCCAGGGTCACCACCCGTAAATACATGCACACCCCCCGTGGGGTATTCGAGCTGAAATACTTCTTTTCCAGCCATGTGGGCACCAGTACCGGTGGCGAAGTCTCCAGCACGGCCATCCGTGCCCTGATCAAGAAGCTCTGCGCGGAGGAGAACCCGCGCAAGCCGTTGAGTGACAGCAGGATCGCCGCCATACTGGCGGAACAGAACATTGAAGTCGCCCGGCGCACAGTGGCCAAGTACCGGGAACTGCTGCTGATACCGCCATCCAATGAACGTAAACGCCTGGTTTGACCCGCAATCAGGGTTGCCCCGGATTGGCCCCCGGCAGGACGGGCGCGACAATGCCATTGGTGCGCAGACCGCACCTAAAATTCAGGAGAAGATGCCATGCAGTTGAGTATTACCGGTCACCATGTGGACATGACAGACGCCCTGCGCAGCTATGTCTCGGAGAAACTGCAGCGTATCGCGCGTCACGACGGGCAGATCACCAATGTCCATGTGATTCTAAGTGTGGACAAACTTGAGCAGAAAGCGGAAGCCAACGTCCATACCGCCGGTGCCGACCTCTACGCCGACGCCGTGGCCGAAGACATGTATGCCGCCATCGATGCCCTGGTGGACAAGTTGGATCGGCAGGTGGGCAAGCACAAGGGTAAAATGGCTGCCCGCAAACATGACAAGCCGGCCCCGCCCGCAGTCTGACGCGGCCACTGGATCCTCTATTATGAACTGCGCCAACCCAGGCTAGCCCCATGGCAGATCTGCTGAATGTTCTGGAGCCCGACTGCGTCCTGATCGATGTGGATGCGGGCTCGAAAAAACGCGCCATTGAACATGGCAGCGAGCTGATCGCCAGCACCCATATCGGCGTCAATGCACGCCAGTTGTTCGATGCACTGATGGCGCGGGAGCGGCTGGGCTCCACCGGGCTGGGGGACGGCATCGCCATCCCCCACTGCCGCAGTGATGCGGTCACCCGCATCGTGGGCGGGCTGGTGCGCCTGGCAGAACCTGTGGCCTTCGACGCGCCGGATGACGCCAACGTAGACCTGGTGTTTTTCCTGGTAGTGCCCAAAGACGCCCATGATGATCACTTGCAGGTGCTGGCCCGGTTGGCCCGCATTTTCAGCCAGCCGGATAACCGGGCGCTGCTGCGTGGGGCGGCGACGCCGGCGGCGCTATTTGCTGTGTTCAGCGACCTGTTGCGGGGTGCGCCAGGCGAATCCTGATGGCTGCGTCGGTGCTAAAACTGATCATCATCAGTGGCCGCAGCGGCTCCGGTAAAAGTACGGTGCTGCACGTGCTGGAGGATGCCGGCTACAACTGCATCGACAACTTCCCTGCCGGCTTGCTGCCCGCCCTGGTACACAACGCCCTGGCGCAGAAAGCCCAACGTCAACAGCCGCTGGCAGTGAGTGTGGATGCCCGCAATTCACCCGAGCATTTGCAGCGCTTTCCGGAAATTCTGTTGTCCCTGGAGCGCACCGACCTGGATGCGGAGCTCATCTTTCTGGATGCCCGCAGCCCCACCCTGGTAAAGCGCTTCAGCGAAACCCGGCGCCGCCATCCCCTCACCAACGCGCAAACCGATCTGCGCCAGGCCATTGATGCCGAGCGGGAGATTCTGGCCGGCATCGCGGATCTGGCGGATCTCTACATTGATACCACCCAGATGGATGCCGGTGCGCTCACCGATCTCATCAATGCCCGGGTGTTGCAGCGCACCGCCCAGGGACTGTCCCTGCTGTTCCGCAGTTTCGGCTTCAAGTTCGGTGTCCCGGTGGACAGTGATCTGGTATTCGATATCCGCTGCCTGGCCAATCCCTACTGGGTGCCGGCCCTAAGAGCGCTGTCGGGGCTGGACAAACCCGTGGCCGACTACTTCGACGGCCAGGCAGATTTCGATGCCATGTTCAACGATATCCGCGGTTATCTGGAACGCTGGCTACCCAAGTTCGAGCAGAACCGGCGCCAGTACATGACCGTGGCCATCGGCTGTACCGGCGGCCAGCACAGGTCGGTCTATATGGCCCAACGCCTGGGCCAGTATTTCGCCCAGCGTCCAGGTCAGGTGCTGGTGCGCCATCGTGAACTGCTGCCAGCGCCAGCCAAGGCCTAGGACAGAGGCATGCAGACCCGTACCGTACTGATCGTCAACAAATTGGGACTGCACGCCCGGGCGGCTGCCAAGTTCGTGGCCACCGCCAAACAATTTCAGAGCCGGATTTCCGCATGCCTGAAGGACGAGTCGGCAGAGATCGTGGACGGCAAGAACATCATGGCCATGATGCTGCTCGCCGCCAGTAAAGGTACCCAGTTGCAGCTGCAAGCCGAGGGCAGCGATGAGTGCGCCGCCCTGGACGCACTCTGCGCCCTGATTGCCGCCCGCTTTGATGAGCCGGAATAGGCCTTAGCCGGCAGCCACCGTCATTTCCCCCAGCAGGATGGAGCCGGTGCGGATATTGGCGCTGAGGTCGAGATCATCACCCAGGCCCAGAATGCCCGGATACATCTCGGCCAGGTTGCCAGCAATGGTGAGCTCATCCACCGCATGCTGGATTTCACCATCCTCCACCCAAAAGCCCGCCATGCCCCGGGAGTAATCGCCCGTCACCGGATTCACGCCCTGGCCCATAAGCTCGGTCACCAGCAAACCGCGCCCCATTTGCTGCAGCAGCTGCGCTTGGCTCTGGCGTGGCCCAACCAACTCCAGGTTATGCACACCGCCTGCATTGGCGGTGGTTTGCAAGCCCAGCCGCCGCGCCGAATAGGTACCCAGCACATAGCTGCTGATAAGGCCATCAGCCACAAACTGCTTGTTGTAGGTGGCCACGCCATCGGCATCAAAGGCAGCACTGCCCATGGCACCCGGCAACAGGGGCTGCTCTTCCAGACTCATGCTGGTGGGCAGGATCTGCCGGCCCAATGAATCCAGCAGGAAGGAGGCGCGACGATAAAGGGCGCCGCCGCTGATTGCCGCCAGCAGATGCCCGAGCAGACCCGCAGCCATGCGCGGCACGAACAACACGGGATAGCGACCGGTACGGATGCGTCGGCTGCCCAGCCGCGCCAGGGTGCGCCGCGCGGCCTCTGCACCAATGGCCTCGGGCGCCCAGAGGGTTGCCGGATCCCGGGCCAGGCTGTACCAGTAATCGCGCTGCATGCCACGCTCATCCGCCGCGATCAGCACGCAGCTCAGGCTGTGTCTGGTACTGGTAAAACCACCGATAAACCCATGGCTGTTGCCATACACCTGACAGCGCTGGTGACTGCTGAGACTGGCGCCTTCGGAATTGATAATGCCCGGCACGCCGCGCCCGGCCGCCTCGCAGGCCAAGGCCAGGGCCTGGGCCTGATCCACCGCCAGGGGCCAAGGATGGTTCAGTGCCAGATCCGGCAGGCGGCTGGCATCCGCCATCAGTTCCGGCGCCGCCAAGCCATTACAGGGATCCGGCGCCGTGTAGCGGGCGATGCGGCAGGCGGCCGCGACTGTGTCGCGGATGGCACCGCTGCTGGCGTCCGAAGTGCTGGCGCTGCCCTTGCGCTGGCCGATATAGACGGTAACCGCAAAGCCCCGATCGCGATTGAACTCCAGGGTTTCCAATTCCCCCAAACGCACTGCCAGACTCAGCCCGTTATCGTCGCTGGCCGCCACTTCCGCAGCCGTGGCGCCCTGGCGCTGGGCTTCCGCCAAAATATCCGCCACCAGCGCTTTCAGCCTGGGTTCCTCCGCGGCCACGTCCACCAATGCCTGGGTCATGCTGTTTCCTTCATCATGTGTCCTGCCTGTGTCAGAATGCCGGCCCTGTTACCAGCCACCAAGTTCATGCCCTTCGAGACTGACGACCAGGATATTCCCAGCCGCTCCGCCCGCAAGCGCGAGGCGCTGGCAGCCCAGGATCTGGGGCGCCAGCTCACCCTGCTCAGCGCCGAGCAACTGGCCCGGCTGCCCATGGCGGCGGCCCTACTCAAGGCCATCACCGACTACCAGCGCTTCCCCAGCCACGGCGCCAAACGCCGGCAGCTACAGTTCATCGGCCGCCTGATGCGGGATGCAGATACCAGCGCCATTCAGGCCGCCCTGGATCTGATCCAGGCCCACAGTGCCCAGGCCAAGTCCCGACTGCATCAGGCCGAACGTTGGCGTGAAGCCCTGCTGGCCAACGACAGCGCCCTGACCGAATATCTGGATCAGTATCCAGGTACTGATGTGCAGGCGCTGCGTGTGCTGATCCGGGAAGCGCGCAAGGACCGCGACAAAACAGCGTTCCGCAACCTGCTGCGCTTTGTGCGCGATAATCCGGCCGCGCAGCCAAAGGCTGCAGACGCGGCCGCCACTGATGCCGCGCCCGACGCCTGAGCCTTGACACTCAGGCCTGCGTGCCGCCCACGGTAATCTCGTCCACCTTCAGAGTGGGTTGGCCCACCCCCACCGGCACGCTCTGACCTTCCTTGCCGCACACGCCCACGCCGCTATCCAGCGCCAGGTCATTGCCCACCATGGAAATCCGATTCATCACTTCCGGCCCGGAGCCAATCAAAGTCGCGCCCTTTACCGGGCGGGTCACCTTGCCACCCTCAATCAGGTAAGCCTCGGTGGCGGAAAACACGAAGCGCCCAGAGGTGATGTCCACACTGCCACCACCAAAATTCACGGCATACAGCCCCCGGTCCACGCTGGCGATGATTTCTTCCGGCGCATGGGCACCCGCGAGCATGAAGGTATTGGTCATGCGCGGCATGGGCAAATGGGCATAGGACTGGCGCCGGCCATTACCGGTGGGCGCAGTTTTCATCAGGCGGGCATTGAGCCGATCCTGCAAATAACCTTTGAGCACACCGTTTTCGATCAGCACATTGTGCTGACTGGGGGTGCCTTCATCATCCACGGTCAGCGAGCCCCGGCGCTGGGCCAGGGTGCCGTCATCCACCACGGTGCACAGCGTCGACGCCACCTGCTCACCCACCCGTCCGGCATAAGCGGAACTGCCCTTGCGGTTGAAATCCCCTTCCAAGCCATGACCCACGGCTTCATGCAGCAAAACGCCCGGCCAACCCGGCCCCAACACCACCGGCATGGGACCTGCCGGTGCCGGCCCGGCGTCCAGATTCACCAGGGCCATGCGCACGGCTTCCCGGGCAAAGCCCAGGGCCCGATCCTCGGCCTGGAACCAGGGCAGACCAAAGCGGCCACCACCACCGGCGTTGCCGCGCTCACGCCGCCCTTGCTGCTCGACGATGACACTGACATCAAAGCGCACCAGCGGCCGCAAATCTGCCGCCATACGGCCATCGGTGGTCACCACCAGGCTGGTTTCGAACTGAGCGGAGATGCGCACATTGACCTCTTTCACCCGGGGATCCATGGCCCGGGCGGCCTGATCAATTCGGGTCAGCAGCGCGATCTTGGCCTGTTCATCCAGGCTGTCCAGCGGATCCGCCGCTTCATAGCGCGCCGCCAATTTGGGCGTCTGCCAAGCCTGCACCCGGCCCTGTTGGCCCTGGCGGGCAATACTGCGGGCGGCCTTGGTGGCTTGGTCCAGGGCCGGCAACATGATGTCATCGGCGTAGGCAAAGCCGGTTTTCTCCCCGCTCACCGCCCGCACACCCACACCGCGGTCCAGGCTGAAGGCCGCGTCCTTGACCTGCCCGTCCTCCAGCGCCCAGCTTTCCGAGCGCACCGACTGAAAATACAGCTCACCCAGGTCGATGGCGCTGGCGCTGAGTTGACCCAGCAGCTGGTCCACCTGGGATTCTCCCAACGCAGCGGGATACCATAGCTGCTGCTTGGCCGTGGCGATCAAATCGTCGGCCAATGGTGTGCGGGCACTCATGGGGTCTCCTTCGGCGCCAGCGGCGCGATTGCGGGATCGGTATTGGGCGTCAGCAGATCCGGGGGTGGATCCGGCAGCAAGGGGTCCTCCAGTGTCGGCGGCAACACCGGCACCAACACCATGTCTGCCACCAGCGGCAGTGCCATGGCCTGCTGATCCTGGCGCCCGCCGCGACTGCCCACCGCTACCGGCGGCGCCACCGCCTCCATGGCTGTGGGAAAGGCGCGTTGAAAACTCACTCTGGGGTCATCCAAGGTGCCATTGATCCTGTACTTGGCGCTGCTCATCTGTTCGATCTGAGCCCGGAACAGTCGTTCCCCCACCAGCACAGCGCCGGCCGCAATAGGGTTGGCCACGGCCAGATAAGCGGCATACCAGGGCAGGCTGTCGCTCACCGGCAGCGTCACGATCATCTCGGCATTCAAGTCATTGTTGAGCAGATTGACCTGGCCATTGATGCGAAAGGCGCTGCCGGTGCCATCGATAACCATGGGCTGGAGAAAATGCATTTGCCCGTCCAGCAGTTGCACATGGGCATGGAGCTCATCAAAGGCAATGCCGCGACCGAATACATCGGAAAAATCCATGGTAATGCGGCGGGCAATCTTGGCCAGGTTCAGCAAGCTGAGAATGCGCTGGGTACCAGCGCCGGTTTGCATTTCGATAAAGCGCCCATCCTGCATCCGCAATTGCACCCGGCCTTCCAGACTGGCCAGGCTGGGCGCCCAGGGATCAGCCGGCCAATACAGATCCGCATGCAAATACAGGCTGCGGGTTTCCACGCTGGGGGCAAAGCCCCATTGCGGCAGCACCTCACCCAAGTCACCGGCCCGTATCTCTCCAATCAGGCTGGTACCACCCTGGTAATACCAGAACAGCCCTTCATCGGCACTGAGCCGTAGCCCGCGCAGTTGTACATCCACATCCATAACTTGCAATGCCGCATCGCGCTGGCGCAGGGAAAACTGCCAGCTGCCCCAATCGGCATCGCCGATGTGCAGTGCGTTTAAGCGTACATCCATGGCCGGCAGTGCGCGTTGGTCCAAGCCTGACATGCCTGCGCCCATACGCTGGGCATAGTCCTCCGGCAACGGCGCGAGCCGCAAATACTCCAGGTTGATGCGCCAGGGGCGAGCGTCAGCGGCAATCTCCAGCGCACCCGCCAAACCTGTACCGGCAAATTGCAGCGCCAGCTGCTGGGCGGAAAGGCTGCCGGACAGCGCGAACTCGGGTAGCACCAGGTCACCATGGCGCAGTTCACTGATCACCAACCCATCAAAGGCCAGGGGCAAATCCGGCAGGGCTGCCAGCGGATCTGCCGCCGTGAACGCCCAGTCCTGGCTACCCTGACTACCCAACCTTATCGGTGGCAGTTGGCCAGTGACCCAGAGCCCAGGACGCAACGGCCACCGCGATGGTTCCGCCACAGGCTCAAGGACCTGAGTCGCGCCAAAGCGAACCAGTCCAGACTGTAGCTCACCGCCTTCCAACATCACCCGGGCTTCGCCCAGATCCTCCACCTGAATATCGATCTGCAGCGTCGTGTCGGCGGTAGTCGTTGGCAGCCAACGGGCCTCCACCCGGGTGGGCCAAGCCTCCGCTGTGGCCTTGCCCAGACCTTCCGGCAAATCCAGTTGCAGCCCCCACATATCCGAGGCCACTTCCAGCCAGGGCGGCTGACCATTGCCTGGGATATACAGACTGGCCAGATAGTCCAGCTCCCCCTGGGCCCAGGCGGCAACGGGCAGGCGCAACCAATCCCAGAGCAGCGGTGCCTGTACCTGGCCCACAAAATCCAGCTGCATACCCAGATCCGTACTCGTTGCGGCCAGCAGCACTGGCTGCGAGAACAATTCTCCGGTAACCCCCACCGCCTGGACCTGTAATGGGTAACGGTACTGCAGACCACCGCGCAGCCGGGTCAGACTCAGATTCAAGTCGCGCATATGCAGATCCAGATCCAGCAGATCCGCAGTGACCGCCAGTTGCAAAGGTTCCTCTGACTCCCGCAGCGGCAGTTCCATACTGACGTCCATATCCAGGACACCCCCGGCCTGCCAGCTGGCATCTACCGCTGGCACCCAGGTGGCCAGAGGCGAGGCATGCCAGAAGGCCAGCGCATCCGCACCCGCGCCCCGACCCACAGCATCCAGCCGCAGCAGGCTGCCATCCTCCGGCACAAACAGCTGACCGGCACGCAGTTCGATGCCTTGAATGCTGCCCTGCTCCAATGTGGCGTGGGTGCCGGCTGCATCCACCAACACCCGCCCTGAGAGGGCGCTGGCGATAGGCCAGTCTGGATGGAACGCCAAGGTGGCGTCGCGAACGCGCAAATCCACGGCGATCTGACGCCTATGGCGAAAGTCTTTGTTCAGGTGGGCGTGCAGGGCGACTCTGGCCCTGTCCACCTGTCCAGCCAGTACTGCGGTATCCAACCAATCCAGCAGCGGGGCGGGCAGCTTGTTGGGTACCAGCGGCAAGGCCTCGGCGGCGGCGATCTGCTGCACGTCAATGTCCAGCAGCAGCCGCTGATCTGCCGGCTGGCGTGGCTGTGCCAGGGCAAAACTGCCACGGGCTCGCGTCTCGCCGAGCCTTACCGCGAGCTGGTCACCCCGCAGCGAAAAATAATTGGGCGCGATATAAAACAGCAGGCGCCCACTGACATGATCAAACCGGGTAGGGTGATCGTAGATATCCAGAAAGCCCAGGGTCAGATCCTGCTGCCCAAGCTGCACTTCTATCAGCTGCTCAGTCCCCAATACCTGGGCGCGCAGATCACGCACCAGGGGGGAGCCCTTGTAGTGATCCAGCTGCGTCTGCAGCACTTCAGCGCGGTAACCCAGCTGCAAGGGTTGCAACTGCAACTGCCCCTGCAACTCTGTCACCGTACCGGCCACCGCCAGATTCTCCAGCCATTGCCGGGAGACCAGATGCTCTGCCACCGCCGCCGTGATCACGTGCATCAGCGGCGCCACATCCAAGGCCGTCGCCCTGGCCTGCAGCGTGGGTCGCTGCTGCCACTGCGCCTCCAATTGCAAATTGGTGGTGGCAAATTCATGTTCCGGGGTCGCCAACAACAATTGGTTGCGCTGCAGTCGCAAGCGCTGCTGACGCAGATCCAAAGTGCCGGCGCTGTACCAATAGCCGGCATGTAACTGTCCCAGCTTCAGGCCCAATGCCTGCGCCGACAGCGCCAGCCAACCCTGCGCCTGCTGATCCTGCAACTGCCAGTGTCCCGCCAGCTGCAGATGCCCACCACCCAGTGGCAGGGCCTCGCGCAAAGCAGCGGGCAGGATAAAGTCTTCCGCCAGCAGCCAAAGATCACCGCTGAAGTGTCGACGCAATGGCTGCTGGCGCAGGTCATAACCCAGATCCAGACCGCAGTCTGCACAAGCCGGGTCCATGCTTGCCAGCTGCAGGCGGCCTTGTAAGCGGCCATCGGTGTGCCGGAGATAGAGACTCAGGGGCAGCACGGCCACTGGCGCCACCGCATCGCTGGCCGGCAGTTGTCGGGCCAACCGGATCTGCACCTGATGCAGGCGGACATCTTCCAGGGTGTGCCAAAAATGCTTGAGCCGGGCCAGCAGCTGGGCTGGATCGCCGGGGGTATCCCGTGCCGGCCCCATCTGCCAACGTCCCTGGCTGTCCTGTACCAACGCCAATTCCAATTCATCCAGGTACAGGCGGCGGATGACCAGACTGTTGTGCAGTGCGCTGCGCACCAGATCCACCTCTACCTGGAGCCCATGCAAGGCACCGCCGGCGAAGCGCGCACTGTCCATCCGCAGGATAGGATTCAGGTAGTGCCATTCACCGCGCAGGCCACCCACCTCCGCGCCATAGTGCGCGGCCACCAGGTTGATTTGGGCTTCAAACCGATGCAGCACGGCCATGCTGGCGCGGCCCACCAGCGTGGTCAGCGCCAGTAACACGGTCAGGAAGGTTAAAAGGGCCAGCAATGGCCGCAACAACGCAGACAACCCGATTAGCTCAACGTCAGAGGTGAATGAAGGACAATATAGCGTCCTCGGCCGGCAAGCCAGATCAAGCCATTACTGGGACCCGCACCAGGTCGAACTGTTCCGGGCCATAGCTGGGTTCCACCTGAAAGCGGATGCTGCTTTTCACCTGTTTCGCCAGACAGGAGACGTTTTCGGCATCCTCCACCAGCAGCCGGTCGATCACGGTTTGGGAAGCTCGCACCAGATATTCCAGCGGTTGGGACTCTGACTGTACCAGCTGGGGATTACGGCTCTGGCTGCGCAGAATGGCGCGGAAGATCTCAAAGCAGACAGTTTCCGCAGTCTTTACCCGGCCTGTACTCAGGCAGGTCGGACAGGGTTCACAGACCTGCTGCACCAGGCTCTCCCGGGTGCGCTTGCGACTGATCTCCACCAGCCCCAAGCTGGAAAAGTCTGCCAACCGAATGCGTGCGCTGTCCGCCTCGCAGGCTTTCTCCAGCGCTCGCATCACCTGCCGCCGGTGTTCCTCGTCCATCATGTCGATAAAATCCACCACGATAATGCCGCCCAGGTTACGCAGGCGCAGCTGCCGCGGGATTACCGACGCAGCTTCCAGGTTGACACGAAACACCGTGTCTTCCAGATTGCGGGCGCCCACGAAGCCACCCGTGTTGATGTCGATGGTGGTCATGGCTTCGGTCTGCTCGATCACCAGGTGGCCACCGCAGCGCAGTGGCACTTTCGGATCCAGCGCCCGGGCAATCTCATCTTCCACGCCATAGCGCTCGAACATGGGCGTGGGCGCATCGTACAGACTGATCAGCGGCCGCATTTCCGGCAGGAACTGATCCACGAAATCCAGCACTCGCTGATAGGTGACACGCTCATCAATGCGCACGGCCTGCAGATCCGCACTGGTCATGTCGCGCAGCACCCGGGTATGGATCGGCATTTCCTCGTAGATGACACTGGGTGCGCTGGACGTGGTGATGCGCTCCTGCACTTTGCTCCAGATGCGTTTCAACACCCCGATGTCTTCGCGTAGCTTCTGCTCCTGCACCTCTTCTGCCACCGTGCGCAGGATAAAGCCGCAATCACCCAGGTCATATTCCTCGCGCAGGGATTCCACCATGGTGCGCAACCGTTCGCGCTCCACTTCGTTCTCGATGCGTTGGGAAACACCCACATGGGGATTGAAGGGCATCAGCACCAGATAGCGGCTGGCCACCGCCAGATGCGCGGTCAGGCGGGCACCTTTGCCGGAAATGGGATCCTTGGCCACCTGCACCAGGATTTCCTGCCCTTCACGAATCAGCGTACGGATATCCGGTGCCGGGACTTCATTGCCCTCAGCATCAAATTCCGTCAGATGAATACTGCGCACATGCAAAAAGCCGGGGCGTGCCAGCCCGACTTCCACAAAGGCCGCCTGCATACCCGGCATGATGCGTACCACTTTGCCTTTGTAGATGTTACCGGTAAGGCTGTAACTGCCGGAGCGCTGAAGATGCAGCTCCACCAAGGCATTGCTTTTCAGTAACGCCACCCGGCTTTCAAAGCCGTTCACATTGATCAGCAGCTCTTCATCCATCATGGTGGACATACTCAAGCCCCGCGATTGCGCCAGGTCGCGACGCCAAATGCGCGCAACAACTGTTCAGTTTCCAGTAGTGGCAGCCCAACAATGGCGCTGTAACTACCCTCGATATGCGCCACAAATATACCGCCGATACCCTGAATACCGTAACCCCCGGCCTTATCCCGGCCCTCACCAGAAGCGATATAGGTGGCGATTTCGGTGCGGGAGAGGTCGCGAAACCTGACCAGTGCCCGTGCCAGCTGGTGGCTGACCCGATCATCCTGGGCCAGGGCCACCGCCGTAAGCACCTCATGGGTGCGCCCGGCCAGGCGCTTGAGCATGGCAACAGATTCAGCATCCGAGCTGGGCTTGCCGAGAATTTCGCCGTCGCACACCACGGTGGTGTCTGCGCCCAGCACCGGGATGGGCAACTGATGCTTGTGTGCCACCAGCTCAGCTTTCGCGCATGCCAGACGGATCACGTAGTCGGCCGGTGTTTCACTAGGCAACTGGGTCTCGTCAATACCTGCCGGATCCACCACGAACTGCAACCCGATCATGCGCAACAGCTCGGCCCGCCGCGGCGAAGCGGAGGCCAGCACCAACTGAGGTTGTAAATTTTGCATGGCCAAATTCCAGTGTCTTAATGCACGGCAAACTGTCGCCGCAACCAGCCGAGCCCGGCGTAAGCCGGTAACCAGCACAGCATGGTGATCAGTGCCGTGAGTAGAAAACCCAACGTAAAGGGTGCGCCCAGGGTCAGCATCTGGATCAGCAACCTGAACAGTTCCGCCAACGCTGTCAACAACAGCAGCACCAGCGCCTGCTGCGCACCTGTGTACATGCGCAGCCGTTCATAGAACGACCAGGTAATATAGGTGATGCAGGCCAAGGCCAGGGCATTCACGCCCAGCAGCTCGCCGTGCAGCACATCGGCAAATAAACCGATCATCCAGGCCGCGATCAGTCCGAGTCGATGCGGCAAGGCCATCACCCAATAAAACAGCACCAACACCAACCAATTCGGGCGCAGCCAGATCAGCCAGTCCGGCATGGCCGCCGGCAGGTGCATCACGCTTAGCAACATGGCCAACACCAGGGTCAGCAGAATCACCCATCCACCACGGGCCGGATTCATGGCGCAGCTTCCTGCATGGCACGCTCCTGCGCTGCTTCCTGCGGAAACAACAACAACACATGGCGCGTGCGGTCCAGTGCTGCCAATGGTCGCGCCTGCACCTGCATATAAGTAAAGCGTGGATCCGCCTCCACCTGGGTTACTTCCGCTACCGGGTAACCGGGTGGAAAGCGCCCACCCATGCCGGAGCTGAGCAGCAGATCGCCGACGACGATATCCGCAGTAACAGGTACGTACTCCAGTTCCAGGTAATCAGGCTCACCGGTGCCATTCACAATGCTGCGAAAGCCGTTACGCAACACCTGTACCGGGACTGCATGCAGGTTATCGGTGAGCAGCATGACCACACTGGAGAACTGCGCCACCTCAATGATCTGCCCAAACAGGCCGGCGGCATCAATGACAGCTTGGCCGGGGAACACACCGGCACTGGCGCCCTTATCCAGAATCAGATGGTGACGATGGGGCGAAGGACGCTGGCCGATGATCTCTGCCACCAACACCGCATCCTCGACGCGGGCCCGGCTCCCGAGCAGATTGCGCAGGCGCGCATTTTCTTCCTGCAAGGCCACATATTGCTGACTGAGCAAAGACAGCTCCAGCAGCTGACTCTGCAATCTGCGATTCTGATCCTGCAAACTTTGCCGGCTGGCCAGGGTTTCGCCCACACCCGCACTGACTTGGTAGGGCGTGTTGGCAATATAAAACAGCGGACTTACCAGCGTGCCGATGAAGCCTCGGGCAGGTGCCAGGAGCCGGGTATTGGCATCAACGACCAGCAGCAATAGCGACAGCATGGCCAGTGCCAGCAGCAGAAAGCCGGCGCCGGATTCGCGAACAAATAGTGCCTTGATATGCGCCTCGCCAATCGCTGAATTGCAAGGTTATAGCGCTGGCCCCGTGAAAATAACCGTGGGTTTAATCGTGGGACAAAAAGTCCGCACCCAACTTATCCATCAACTCCAACGCCCGGCCGCCCCCTCTGGCAACACAGGTCAGTGGATCTTCCGCCACGATCACGGGCAGCCCCGTTTCTTCTGATATGAGCACGTCCAGATCCCGCAGCAACGCACCACCACCGGTCAGCACAATGCCACGCTCGGCAATATCCGCAGCCAATTCCGGCGGGGTTTTTTCCAATGCGTTCTTCACCGCTTGCACAATCATGGACAGCGGTTCTTGCAGGGCTTCGAGAATTTCATTGCTGTTGAGCGTAAAACTGCGCGGCACACCTTCGGCCAGGTTGCGGCCACGCACATCGATTTCCAGCAGATCTTTTTGCGGGAAGGCAGCGCCGATTTCCTGCTTGATACGTTCTGCAGTGGCTTCGCCGATCAAACTGCCCTGGGTGCGACGTACATAGGCCACAATGGCATCGTCAAAGCGATCACCACCGACGCGCACCGTGTCTGAGTACACGGCGCCGTTCAGAGAGATAATGGCAATTTCCGTGGTGCCACCACCGATGTCCACCACCATGGTGCCCACCGCCTCATCCACCGGCAGCCCCGCGCCCAGCGCCGCCGCCATGGGC
>JBJHDG010000010.1:0-17557 GCA_050486425.1 Pseudomonadales bacterium
TTCCTGCACCAGGCGGCGCAGCACCGAACCGCCCGCACACCCGCCTGACGTACACACCGGCCAGGCATTCAAGGAGATCACCATGAGCGACAACAGCGCCCTGCACCCGCTGCTCGAGCAGCTGGCCGACGGCAAGCACCTCTCCCAGCAACACGCCCGCGAGCTCTTTACCCACATCATGAGTGGCGACGCCACCCAGGCCCAGATCGGCGGCGCCCTGATGGCCCTGCGGGTGAAAGGCGAGACCGCGGAAGAAATTGCGGGCGCGGTACAGGCCATGCGTGCACTCTCCACCAAAGTGGAAGTACAGGTACCGCACCTGGTGGACACCTGCGGTACCGGCGGCAGCGGTCTGAACAAGTTATTCAACGTCTCCACCGCCGCCGCGTTCGTTACCGCCGCCGCCGGCGCCCACGTGGCCAAGCATGGCAACCGTGGTGTCACCAGCAAGAGCGGTAGTGCCGATGTGCTGGAAGCCGCGGGTGTGGCGCTGAACCTGACACCGGCGCAGATCGGTCGCTGCATCAGTGAAGTGGGCGTGGGCTTTATGTTTGCGCCAGCCCATCATGGCGCCATCAAGCATGCGGTAGGCCCGCGCCGGGAGCTGGGCGTGCGCACCATCTTCAACATGATCGCGCCGCTCACCAATCCCGCAGGCGCCAAACGTCAGATCATTGGGGTGGCCAACCCTGCTTGGGCACCACGCCTGGCCGAGGTGTTGAAACTGCTGGGCAGTGAACATGTGCTGCTGGTCCATGCGGAAGGCCTGGATGAATTGTCCATTGCCGGCCCGTCCCAGGTGGTGGAACTTAAAGCGGGCAGTATTCGCGAATACCAGATCACACCGGAGCAGTTCGGGCTGCAACGCCAGGATTTGGCAACGCTGAAAGCCGACTCCCCCGCTGCCAGCCTGAAGCTGTTGCAGCAGGCGCTCAAGGACAGCGGCTCCGCAGCCGGCAATATCGTCAGCCTGAATGCGGGCGCCGCCATTTATGCCGCCGGTGTCGCCACCAGTTTCGAGAACGGCGTGAAGATGGCACTGGATGCCATTGATGCCGGCTTGGCAGCGGAGCGGCTGGCGGAACTGGTGCGCGTCTCCAAGCTGATGGCGAATCCAGACGCATGAGCCAGGGCAATATTCTCGACACCATCGTTGCCCACAAGCACACAGAAATTGCCGCCCGGCGCCTGCGTCAGCCTGACGCGGCACTGCAGGCGGCCTGCGCCGAACTGCCGGCACCGCGCGGCTTTCTGGCAGCACTGCAAAGCAGTATTGCCAAAGGTCGTGCCGGCGTGATTGCCGAGATCAAGAAGGCATCACCCAGCAAGGGCGTGATCCGGCCCAATTTTGATCCGGTGGCCATTGCCGAGAGTTACGCCAAGGCCGGCGCCAGTTGCCTGTCGGTGCTGACGGATGAACAGTTTTTTCAGGGCCACGATGATTATTTGCGCGCGGCCCGGGCTGCGGTGAGCTTGCCGGTACTGCGCAAAGACTTTGTGGTGGATGCCTACCAGATTTATGAATCCCGCGCCCTGGGTGCGGATTGCATTTTGCTGATCGTGGCGGCCTTATCGCCCACCCAACTCGCCGACTATTACGCCCTGGCCCGGTCACTGGGCCTGGACGTGCTGATCGAAGTGCATGATGCCAACGAACTGCGCTTGGCGCTGACCCTGACACCTGCCATGGTAGGGATCAACAACCGGGACCTGCGCAGCTTTCACACCAGCCTGGACACCACCTTCGACCTGCTGGCACAGATTCCACCGGGCACCCTGGTGATTACCGAAAGCGGCATTCACAACCGCGAGCAGGTGGCCGCCATGCGTGCGCGCAATGTGCATGGCTTTCTGGTGGGTGAAGCCTTTATGCGCGCGGATGATCCGGGCGCCGCACTGGCCGCGCTGTTCGACTAAGCAGCGGTACCCGGCGCCGGTAGTCCCAAAACTGACTTGGAGCGGACATGGAGCTGATCAAAACCAAAGACTGGTTGGTCACGCCTGAGGGTGCGCCCCGCGGTTACATTCAGGCGCAACAACTGCGGGAACTCTGGTTCCACACCGGCACCGCCTGCAACCTCGCCTGCCCATTTTGCCTGGAAGGCTCTCATCCCGGCAGCCGGCGCCTGGATCTGATCAAGCTGGCAGATGTGGAGCCCTATCTGGCGGAAGCGGCGGCACTGGGGGTGGAACGCATCTCTTTCACCGGTGGCGAACCGCTGGTGGTACGGGAACTGCCGGCGATTCTGGCGGCAGCACTAGCGGTGGCACCTGTACTGGTACTGAGCAATGGCAGCAAACCCTTGCTGCGGCGTCTGCACGAACTGGCACCCCTGTTGGGTGCGCCGCAGCCATTGTCCTTTCGCATCAGTATCGATTACGCCGACGCTGCCCGGCATGACGCCGGTCGCGGCCAGGGCAGTTTTGCCTATTGTTTGGAAAGTCTCAGGTTGCTGCTGGCGCTGGGCTTCAAGGTCAGCGTGGCCCGGCAACAAACCAGCGCCGATGAAGATGTCGCCGCCGTGAACGCCGGCTATCAGGCGCTATTCGCGGCGCAGGGCCTGCCCACGGATATTCCCATGGTCTGGTTTCCGGATTTCGCCACGCCTTTTTCGACGCTGAGCCATCCGGAAATTACCGAAGACTGCATGACGCGCTATCACACGGCAGAGAGCCGGGCGGCATTTATGTGCGCGTTCAGCCGCATGCTGGTCAAGGACAAGGGCCGCATGCGCGTGTATGCCTGCACCCTGGTGGATGATGACCCCCGCTATGACCTGGGGGATTCCCTGGCGGCCAGTCTGCAACCGCGGGTGATGCTGCGCCACCACCGCTGCTTCAGCTGCTTCAAATATGGCGCATCCTGCAGCGAACTATAGCCGGCCGCTGCGTTTGATCTGCCAATAACCGTTGACGATTTGGATAGGCAGCTGTGCGGGCGTGCAGTCCAGCAACAGGTCCACATGTTGCGCCGCCTGCCGCTGCACCTGCTGCCGCTGCAACAGATACTGCGCTGTGCCGGCATAGCGCAGCGCAGCATCAAAACTCACCACCTCGGCCTGACGCACATGATCCAGCGCCTGCTCCCGCAGGTTCGCCAGCACCACCAGATGGCGCTGCCGCAACAGTTGCAACGCGGGTAACAGGTCTTCGTCTTCTTCCCGCAAGTTGGTCATGAGTATCACCATGGCCCGCTTGCGTTGGCGCTGCATCAGATGTTCTGCCGCCGTCACATAATCCGAAGCCACCGGCCCAGGTTCCAGTGCATACACCGCATTCAGCAAACGCTGCACCATATTGGCACCACGTATCGGTGGCACCCAAAGATCACTGGCACCAAACGCCTGCACACTCACCATATCGCCCTGGCGCAACGCGATATAAGACAACAGCAGGAGCGCGTTCAGACTGTGATCAAAATGGCTCAGGCTGTCTTCCTGACTGCGCATGCGCCGCCCGGTATCCAGCAGGAACACCAGTTGTTGATCCCGTTCTTCCTGATACTCCCGGGAGATCAGCTCCCGGCGCCTGGACGTGGCTTTCCAGTCAATCTGGCGCAGGGCATCGCCCATGCGGTATTCGCGCAGCTGATGGAATTCCAGGCCTTCACCCCGCCGCGGCGCCTTGTGCAAACCGAGCTGCATGGCGCGCTGATCCGGCACCATGTTCAGGTAGCTGCTGATAATGGAAAAGTCCGGATACACCCGGGCTTGCTGGGTTGCCACCGGCAGCTTGCGGCGCTGCTGCCAAAAGCCCCAGGGCGAACGCCGCAGCACCACCGGCTGTCCCAGATCGAAACTGCCACGCACCTTGGGCTTGATGCGATAACTCACGCGTGCGCCTGTGCCTGGTTCCAGCTTGATCATGGCCGGTAGGCCTTCCACCTCAAAGCTGGTGGGTAATTCATCTTCCAGCCGCAGCAGCTCTTCCACTTCAGCACCGGTGGCGATCAATAGTTCAGCCGTGGTCTGGGCATTCACCGGCAGATTGTGCGGTAACTGGCGTACCGCCTTTGGCGGCGGCATGCGCAGCAACTGCCACAAATCCAGCCCGGCCATGGCCAGCAACAACGCCATGGGCAGTTGCCAGTAATAGCGCAGTCCGTCAAAGGTCAGCACCAGCGTACACAGCAGCAGCAATGCTGCCCCCAACAGCAACAGCTGTGGTGACGGCCGCAGCAGCGAGCGGAACGCAGGCAGTGTTGGTGTAACAGTCTCTGGCATGACTTAGCTGCGCGGCGCCTGCACGCCAGCCACCAGATCCTGCAACAGTTGGTCCGGCCCTACTCCTTCGATTTCCAAATCCGGCGTCAAGGCGATCCGATGGCGTAACACCGGCAACGCGCCCGCCTTCACATCATCGGGCAGGCAGAAGTCGCGGCCTTCCAGCAAGGCATTGGCGCGGGCAATTCGCACCAGGGCAATGCTGGCTCTGGGGCCAGCACCACGCCGCACGCCATGATGTTCGCGGGTGGCGCGCACCAGTCGCACTGCGTATTCCATCACCGCCTGGTCCATCAGAATACCGGCCGTCTGCTGCTGCAGTTGCGCCAGACTGGCGGCATCCAACACCTGGTTCAGTTGCGTCAGGCTCATGGTTGCCGACGGCCGCCCCGAGGTCACCAGATCCGCCATCAGCAGTTCATGTTTTGCATCCGGATAATCCATCAGCACCTTGAGCATGAATCTGTCCAATTCAGCCTCGGGCAACGGATAAGTGCCGTCCTGCTCGATAGGGTTCTGGGTCGCCAGCACCATGAACGGCTTGGCCACCTGCAGCGACTCACCTTCAATGGTGACCTGGCCTTCCTGCATGACTTCCAGCAGCGCGGCCTGGGTTTTAGCCGGCGCCCGGTTGATCTCATCCGCCAACAACAGGTTGGTGAAGATAGGGCCACGGCGGATTTCAAATTCGCCGGTTTTCATATTGAACAGGGCATGGCCAGTGACATCGCTGGGCATCAGGTCCGGGGTAAACTGGATGCGGCCATGCTCGCCGCCAAAACAGCCGGCCAGCGCACGCACCAGCAGCGTCTTGCCCAAACCAGGTACACCTTCCAGCAATACATGGCCGCCGGCAAGCAGACTCAATACCACCTGCCGGATAACCTGCTCCTGGCCGATCAGCACCCGGCCCACTTCCCGCAGAATGGCGTTAGCCTGACGCGTATGTTCCTGCAACGCATTCGCGCCAGGACCTTGGGAATCAGCGGCATCGGAACCAGCGCCGGTGGGATGATCAAAATCACTCATAGGAATTGCCTTATTCGCTGAAGAATGTCGGTGACCTGCGTGAAACTGTGTTGGTGCAAACGCTGCTCGGCAGTCGCGGATTGTGGCTGCACACTGAGTTCTGCCAACCCTGCCAAGCTCAGCGCCCAGGCTAACTGGGCGGGCGTGACGCCAGCTTGCTCCGCCGCTGCCTGTAAGCTGTCCCGTTGCCGTTGCACCGAGGCGGATTTGCCATGCAAGCGCCAAAGCTGCTGTTGCAAATCCTCACCCAGCGCCTGCAGCAATAAATCTGCCCCCTGCTGCTGCCAATAGAAACGGGCGGCGCCCTCCACGTGGGCAAGCAAGGAGCGACGCTCAGGTTCTGCTGTCGGCCGCAGCGCACCATCGCGCACCAGCAGATACCAGATCCAGCCCAGCAGCAACGCCAGGCCCAGTAATAACGTCAGGCGATAGTGCTGCCATAGCAGCGCCCATAACGACGGCATGTCGGTGTTATAGAGCCAGTGCAAACGGGTATTACTGCCAGCGAGAAATCGCAGCAGGTAGGCGTTGTCGTAACAGCCGATATCGCGGTTTCGCCACAGCCAGGTGCTGGTGAGTACCGTAAGTTGTCCGTCTCCCACCTGGATCTGCGCCAGTTGCATGCCGGCACGATTATGCGCGGCCAGCTGCAAATGTTCCCCCTCGTAAACCAACTGGTAGACACTGCCCAGGCTCAAATACGCATGCTGCCCCTCGGCCTGATACGCACCGGTCAGGGGCAATGCACTAAGGGCTTGGGCACCCGGGCAAGCTTCCATCAGCCCCGCGCCTTCCAGGATCTGCTCCATCCATGCCGGCAGTGCTTCGCCGGATTCGGCACGGGCTTTGTCATCCAGATCGCTCAGATCGCGGTTGGGCTTACCCCATTCCAGCCGCACGCCATATTCCGGCAGGAATTCAATCTCGGTGTCCTCATCCAGAATTGCGCCCAAACTGCGATCGGTCTGCATGATCAGGTGACCGCCGGCGCGCATCCAGTCATCCAGCGCCTGCCGCCGGCGGCTGTTGAGGTTACGCCAACTGCCGGTAATCACCACAGGTTCCTGGGTGGATGGCAGTGCGTCCAGCAATGTCAGCGAATAATGCTTTACCAGCTTGGTGCCGTAGCGCTGCAACAGTCGCTCGGCGGCCAAATGTGGATTGCGCCGGGCCTCGTCGCTGTATCCGGTGGTGCGCTCCACCTCTGTCCATTCAAACCGCACCAACACCGCCAAGGCGCCTATCGCCACCAATAGCAACAATCCCAGCAGCAGCTTTCTGTTCATGGTCGCGCTCATGCCAGCCAGGTCTCCGGCCAGTCACCGCAGAGCCGGGCAAATTCCGCATCGGCCGGGCGTCGATGGGCATAGGCCAACAGCTGCCAGCCACGCACCAACTGTTGGAAGTACTGCAACTCCGGCGCTGGCAGGACCTTGGCCTTGGCCAGGCAGTCCCGTTCCGTGTCGGCTTCAAGCAGGGGACATTCGTATTTGTCCACCAGTTGCAACAGCGCTGCCTGCAGCAACAGGGCAAACGCCTGTCGATACTGCTGTTGCTGCCAGAGCTGCTGGGCCTGAGCCTGAAAGTCCTTGGGTAGTGCTGCCGCATGGAGCGCAAATCCCATCACACTGGCGGGCCTGGATTTGCGACGTCGCTGCAGCAGATCGCTGCCGCGAAGGTGCCGACCACGCCAGAACAGCCAGAGCAGCAAGGCGGCAACAGCGGCCCACAGCAGCACTTCCGCCAACAGGGCAAGCGCCTTGATCAGAGTCTCCAACCAATCCAGATCCAGATTGCGTCTTGGTATGTTATCGGCAGGCTGCTCGTCTTTGTCGCGGGCAAAACGCCAGGTCAGCTTAGGAACGCGCTGCACTTCGGTGCTGCCGAAGTCCGGATCCGCCTTGATTTCCTCAATATGCGTCCGCGCTTGACGCAGCGCCTCCTCCTGCGTCGCACTGGCCAGCGCTGAAACTGGTAGCAGCAGTTGCAACAACAGCGCAATACCCACCACCGCCAACAGGGGCTGCACCCCCGCCCGGATCGGCTTGCCGGCTGCCGGTTGCGCCTGTGCACGCTGAGCGATACGGCGGAAAATCAGCTCAATATCCCAGGCTTCCAACTGGGTACGACGATTGAGATAGAGTGCAAAACCGGCGCTGACATAAAAGGTTGCCACCATGCCAACCAGCAGAAAAAATGCCAGGTTCAAGAACAGCGCGACGGACTGGGGCGCATCAACGCCAACCAGTACCCACCAGTTTTCCAGTTCCACATTTTGCGGAATCAATAGATACAACAACGCGAACAATGAAATTTGCAGAAAGCCTTCCACATGCACGCCCAGGATGGTCAACCAACTGGCCTGGGAACCACCCATGGCATGCAACACCCGCAGACGTTGGCTGCGGCGACTGCCGGACAGCCCTTCCAGAACCACCACCGGGGCATCAAAGGCGCGGGTGGGGCTGAGGCGCCTGTAGCTCAGGGTTGCCAGCATCTGCGGCAGCAGCAATGGCCGCCATTGCCGTAGCAGCTCGCGCCAACCCAGGGCGTTGCCAAATATCACTCGGCTCAAGAAAAACAACGGCAAGCGCTCATGCAGCGGTTTACTGAACCAGATTGCCAGTGGTACCAACTCCGGGCGTCGCCACAGCAACAAAACGCTGAGTATAAAAACCGGTACAGCCGTGACCAGCCAGCACAGCAGCAGGGGCACAAACCAGCGCCTGGCCATCAGGCAGCCCAGATCCAACGCTTCCCAAGGGTGCCTGGGACGAATCTCTATCTCACGCTGACTGAGATCCACGCACCCGCCCGGCAAACAAAAAGTAATAGAACACCAGCAGCCAACAGATCCCGCCCACCAGGTATTTGCTGAGATCACCCGGCCAACGTTTACCGGACCAGAACGCTTCCACAAAGGCCGCCAGCACCAGCATCAATATGCAGCCGATCATAATACGAATGGTCAGGCCAGCCGCCTGTACCAGCGCTTGCCGGCGCGGCAGAGGACCAGGTCGTAACAAGGCATAAGCCAGGCGCAACCCGGCCCCTCCGCTGATCACAATGGCCGTAAGTTCAAAGGCGCCGTGGCCAATGACAAAGCTGTAGAAGGTACTGCCATAACCAATGTGGGTCAGGTGATAAGTCACCGCGCCCAGGATCAAACTGTTGTAAATGAGGTAGAACAAGGTGCCCAGGCCAGCCAGCAAACCGGTGGCATAGAGCTGAAAACTGATGCCGATATTGTTGTAGATGTAGTACCCGAACATCATGAAGTCGTTGTCGGAACCCCGCTCCCGCCCCCAATGACTGGCATCGGGATCGTACATGGCTTCCATGGAAGCCACCTGATCCGGACTCATCAGGCTGTAGAGCACCTCGGGTGATTGGCGCATGGCCAGCACAAATAGCAAGCCGGGCAGCAAAAACAGCACGCAGGCTACCAGCATAAATGCCCATTGCTGGCGTACCAGCAGCGGAAATTCCAAAGTCACGAATGCCAGCATATCGCGCAGGAAACTGCTGCGGCGCAGATAAATCAGATTATGCCCCCGCACCACCAGCTCATTCAGATAACTGATCAGCGCCGGACTGTACATGCGTCCCTTGGCAATACTGAGGTCACGACACAGCGAGCGATAAGCGGCAAGAAATTCGGCGGCTTCCGCATCTTCGGCAAAGCCTCGCCCCAGATGGCGACTCTCCAACCGCTTCAGCTTGGCTGCGAACTGCTCCCAGCGCACCAGGTGCAAGCTCTCAAATGCACGCTGTCTCAAGCCTGCCCCCGCAAGCCATTGGCGATGCGCTGCAGGCGCGTTACCGCCAATTGATCCTTGGCGCCCAACACATCGGCCAGCAGGTTGGCCAGTTCCTGCACCCGCGGCGCCGACAGTGCCGTGCTGCGTTCAGCAAAAGAAAGTACCGCCTGCTGTTCCTCCAAGGTCATAGGCAACGGCAGTGCAGCCGCACCCTGCACCTCGGGCAGCCTGATGGGCTTGGTGGGCGCACGGTACACCACCTGGGTATCTGCCAGCAGATCTCCCAGGCGTGCAAAGCGCTTACTGAACGCCATGCTGAGCATGCCCAGCATGTAAAACAGCGGCAGCATATCCACGGCCAGCAGCAAATTGCGCACCAGAGATGCCGGGAAACGGACCGGCGTGCCATCCCGATTCACCACGGCAATACCCATGGCCCGTTTGCCCGGTGTCTGGCCATGATTGAAAACTTCAAACACAACACCATAGAACCAATACAACAAAAAGATCAGCAGCAGGAACAAGCCCATGCCCAGCTTGCCCATCACGCCCAGCACAATGCTGGCCGCGATGAGCACGCCCCAACGGATGGCTTCATCCAGCAGCAACGCCATGCCCCGCACCGGGATGCCGGCGATGTGCAACTGAATATCGGCGCCTTCCGGTGTTTCCAGACTCTGTGCGGTATCCAGCATCAATCCTGGGCTGCCAGGGTAATGCCGCAGAGGTTGCGGTAGACCAGCATCATGGCAACGATGGCAGCCGGCGCCGTCCAGATCAGCGGAATCATCAGTAACAGAAAGCTGGGAATCATGATCAACATGATCAGCAACATCAGCCCCAGCATGCGCCACCAGCATTTGGTAATGACCTGACGGGACGTTTCCAGCGCATCCCAGATGCCCAGGTTCTTGTCGATCATCAGTGGGATGGCGAGCAGGTAGGCGATGCTGAGATAGATGCCCGGGACAATCAGCAACATGAAACCGATAAAGATCATAACGCCCATCAACAGGCTCATGAAAAACAGCGGCAGGATGCGGTCATACTGACTGAAGACATCACCAAAGCTCACCGAGCGACCCGCCAGATGCCGAAGCACCAGCCAGGACACGCCGGCAAACAGCGGTGTACCCACCAGCATTTGCACCAGCTGGCTGACCATCTCAGTGAGCATCAACCGCACGGGATCAGGAGAGGCCAACATGGCGCTGAATACGAACCCGATACCAATTTGCAGGCCGATCGCCAGCACAAAGCCACCAATGACTACCCCCTTGATGCCGTTAATGCGCTGAAAGGCTTCAGAGATGACAGCGCCAATACTGAACTCGAATTGGCCCTGCAAGGTGGCTTCCACCGAACCGCCCAAGGCATCCGCCGGCAGTTCAGGCACCAAGTTACTGTCGGGTGTGCGATACAGATCAGACATGGTCAATCCTTAATTTTGGTTATGGATCCAGGTGCGCCCAGCCGTCGGCCAGCGAAATCGGCCAGGATGCTAAGCAAATTCCCGCCTGCTGTCTGCCAAGTTGTACAACGTCCCCACAGATTCATGCCATTTAGGCACTTGTCAAAATTCTTTTATAGATATTGGTTCTAACACACCCAGTGACAGCGTCGCCCATGGGTGCTAAAAATTTAACAGACTGTTAAAAATGTAACATTCAACTTGGATACCCGTTCGGAGTCTGCATGAAGAACCCGCCAACCGACAATCTCAGCCGCCGGGAGCGTCAGATCATGGATCTGCTCTACGCCCAGGGGGAAGCTTCTGCCGCTGACGTCCAGGCCGCCCTGCCGGACCAGCCCACCGACTCCACGGTGCGCACGCTGCTGCGACGCCTGGTGGACAAGGGCCAGGTGCGCTATCGCCAGGACGGGCCCAGGTACCTGTATCGGCCACTGCAGGAGCCCAGCCATGCCGGCCGCAGCGCACTGCAGCGCCTGATCAGTACGTTTTTTGGCGGCTCCCCCCGGGATGCCCTGATGCATCTGCTGGGTGAAGAAGCCGACCAGCTCAGCGATGCCGACCTGGACGCCATCGAGGCATCCCTGCAACAACTGCGGGAACGGGGCAAAAAAAGATGACCGCCACCGCGCCTGATCTGCGCTGGTTACTGCAACTGGTGCTGCTGTCACTGGTGCTGGCGCTGCTGGTAACCCTGGCATTCCGGCGCAACGCCCCCAGCAAACTGGCCCTGGGCGGGCTGGCGGCAGGCTGCCTGCTGCTGGCGCCTGGGCTGCTGCTGTTCACGCCCACCTGGCACTTACCCCTCAGCCTGAGCCAGGCGGAACTCTGGCAAGCCCGGTGGCGCATGCCACTGCCGCTGCTGTTACTGCTGCTGTGGGCATTGGTGGCGGTGTTGCTGAGCCTGCACATCTGGCTGCAAACCCGGCGTGCCCAGGACCTGTTACGTAAGGCGAGTCCCTGGTCAGCACCACATCTGCTGCCCCTGCTGCGGGAACAGGCAAGCGCCCTGGGTATGCCGCAAGCGCCGACCCTGGTGCTGATGCCAGAGACTGGCCCCTGTTGCAGCGTTTGGGGCCCACCCCTGATTGCCCTGCCCCTGGTGGCAAAGGACTGGCCCAGCACCAGACTGCAGGCGGTGCTTGCCCATGAGATGGTGCATCTTGCGCGTCATGACGGCTGGCGCCTGCTGTGGCTGCGCCTGTTGGTGGCCTGGTACTGGTGCCTGCCCTGGGTCTGGCTGCTGCGGCAGCAATGCAGCCAAGCGCTGGAGGCCACCTGTGATGACCGCGCCGCACGCTTGTTGGGTGACCCCCTGGCCTATACCAGCGCCATCACCGAGGTGGCGCGGCAGCTGCGCCGGCAATCCCAGGTTCAGGATAGCCAAGGCCGGCTGGTTCCGGATCAGCAACCAGCCCTGGATCAGGCCGGCCTGAGCCTGCCGCGCCTGGCTGCCGGCAGCCTGCGCTGGCGCATCCAGCGGTTTCTGGACACTCGCATCCAGCAGCTGCATGTGCCCGCGCTGTACTGGACCCTGGTCGGCGTGCTCAGTCTGGGCCTGATCACCAGCGCCCTGGAATTTCGTACCCCCACGCCCGTGCTGCCGCAATACAGCAGTGCCAACAGCCTGCCCACCAACGCAGCGACCACAGCAACAGCACCCGGACCCAATATCCAGGTGCAACTGCTGGGCAGCAGTTTGCGCGGTTACCCGCAACAGGTGAGCGCGGCACACAACCAATTGCTGCAGGCGCTACCCCGGCCGGTCTATCCCGGGCAGGCCATCCGTGCCGGTCAGGAAGCGGATGTACAGGTGTTGTTCAGCGTGCGGCCTTATGAGCAACGCCTGCATGCCCGCATTCTCGGTAATGACGATACAGGTTTTGGCGAAGCCGTCCTGCGCGCCTTGCAACAACGTCAGCAGCTGGGTGGCGCCCGGGTGCCGACACTGACACCGGGCGAATACCGAGTGCTGTACCGCTTCCGGCTTCACCCCAACACCGAGGGAGGTCTGCCATGACTGCGCTGTTACGACAAAGCTTGCGTGTGCCCATGCCGCTGCTGGCGGCCCTGCTGACGACTGCCGGCCTGATTCTGCTGATGCAGCAACTGGTGCAATCCGATCGTTACCAGCTATCGACCGCGACCGTATCAGCGCCTCTCAGTTGGGTGCGTGTGCCAGAACAGGCGCCACCCAAACGCGAGCCACCAATCAGGCCGCCAATGCCAGAGTCGCCACCGGAAACCCCCATACAGTCTTCAATTGAAACCGGAGGTGGGACGGGCGGTGGTTGGTGCTTGGAAGACTGTGCACCTGTGACACCGCCCCCAACGGCCACCCCTGGCCAGGGCCCGCTCTACCGGGAGCTGGTCATGGTATTCACCCCGAAACCGGACTACCCACAGCGCCCCCTGGAGCGCGGCATTGAGGGCCGGGTGCTGCTCCGCCATAGCGTCAGCGCGGCAGGCGCGGTCATGGACGTGGAAGTGCTGGAGAGCGAGCCACCAGGCGTTTTCGACCGCGCTGCCATCAGCGCTGCGGAACGCACCAGGTATCAACCCCGCATGGAAAACGGCGTCGCCGTAACGGCCACGGATGTGGTGCGGCTTATCCTGTTCGAAATCGGCGAGTAAGCGCCAAGGCCTGGGTCAATCTGCCGGCTCCAGATACCGATAACGCACCGAACCAAACAACATTTCCTCCCAGCTCTGCAGACCCCAGCGCACTTCCACGCTGGGGTCTGGATTGGCACGATTTTGCGGGCTGTTGTCCCAGACGGTGGTGTGCACCAGCGTAGTACCTGCAGGCAACCGTTTAGGCGCTTTCAGCTCATAGGTGTGTTGCCAATTGAAATCGTAATTGGGTACCCACAACAGCATTTCCTCGGTGCCATCGGGGTAGATGGCTTTAAAACCGGTGGACCGCCCGCGAAAGTGGGCATGGGGCAACAGTGAATAGACTTCAACCTCACGCGTGAATTGGCGGCTGGCTTGCTCTTGATGCGCCCGTGCGTACGGCGGTATACGCAGGAAGGGATTGATCAGGGTCATGCTTTGCAGCTCATGCTGGGGCGGCGCGTCAGCAAAGTACAATCCCATGCGAGTGACGTCCCGGGTCGCGCGGCCAGAGGTGGTGTAGTGCATTTGTAGGATGAATTCCGCGCCCGGACGCAAGCGTACCCCCGTATCCAGCGGATACTGGGTGGGGCCACCGCCGGGCACATAACCGCCCAGACCGGCGCCCAAAATGCCACGCCGCAGTTCACCACCTTCCTGACCCGCCAAGGTGGCAATGATGTGATGCACCACAGTGCGATCACCAGGAATGAAATCCACGGCGCGGATCCAACGCTCCTCACTCAGCGGATTGGCGATACGCGGATGCTGATAGGGAATCACGCCCGTAGCGGGCACATCGAACGCTGGCAACTCGATGATGAGATCAGGCTCGCCCAGTGCCCAGTCCGGCCAACCCCGCTGCATGGCGCTGGGCAAGGGATCCGGCCCATCGCCCCGGGGCGCGCCGGCTTCGATCCAGTGCACCAGTAATTGTCGTTCTGCGACCGACATGGATCTGTCATTGGCGAACTGGCCCACATGGGGATCCGCATGCCAGGGCGGCATGCGCTGGGTACGCACCACTTCCCGGATCATGGGCGCGAAACCCCGCACCATGTTGTAATCCTGCAGGGCAAAGGGCCCGATGCCACCCGGCCGATGACAGGCCACACAATGTTGTTCCAGCAACGGCGCGATCTGTGTGCTGTAGGAAATCTCCGCATGCTGAACGCGGGTATCACGCTGGGGAAAGTTAATCAAACAACCTGCCACCTCCACTTGCGCCTGAGGCGCCGGCTCCCCAGCCAACAAAGCGTTCAATGCGTCTACCAGATAGTGCTCATTGGCCACCGGCCGCTGCCGATGATAGGACACCCGATCATCCACCGGGCCGCGATAGTGCAAACGCCAGCCATTGGTGTCGATGACAAAGACTTCCGCGGTGCGGATAAAGCCCAAGGCTTCGCCCACCAGTTGCGCATCATCGATAAGGATGGGGAGGTTGATACCAAATGCCTCAGCTTCCGCTAGTATCGCCGCGCGATCATCCTGCAAGTTTGCGTTGATCAGCAGGAACTGCACGCCTTCTGCTGCATATTGCGCACGAATTTCGGCAAAACGGGGTAATTGATTGCGTACGATGGGGCAACCATTGCCCTGCACCATCAGCACCAATGCCCGGACATGATTGTGGTAATAAAGCTCATGCGACTGGCCGCGATGATCCAACAGCTGGAAATTGTCCACCCGTTCACCAGGTTGCAACGCCCAGGCCACCAGCGGCAACCACAGCAACAATCCGGAAATCATCAGCGCTCGCAGCATGGCCGCTTTCTCCTCCCACTCAGTATCCAGCAATTTGGGTATTTGTACGTCTGCGTTCGGCATTGCCGTCGGTAACTGACGCCTAACGACGCGCCCCGATCAACCCCAAACCTGCAACCACGCCCGCCAACGCACCATATAAATGTGCATCGACCAGCACAGCTGTGCCCAGCAGGCGTGAGCTGAGCGGATCAGCGCCCTGCCACTGCTCACCGGCCAGCTTCAACGCAAGCACCAGCAACAGCAAACTGCACACCAGCGGCTGACGCCGCAGGCCCACCACGGCACCAGTGGCCAGCAAGCCGTGCAACACGCCGGACAGTCCCAGATACCAAAGCAAGTGCGGAGCCTGCAGATACAGACCAAGACTCACTGTCAACATTACCCACAGCAGACACAGAATCCAGGCCAGTGCACGCAACTGCTCCCCCACCAGCAGCCAGACCAACACCAGGCCGACAAGATTCAGCAACAGATGTACCAGATTCAAGTGCGCAATATGCGCACTGAACAGGCGCCAGGGTTCTGTCAGCAGCAGGTCGCGCTGATAAGCCAGCGTGGTGGGATAATTGTAGGCGACCAACATCGAGATGATCAGCAGCACGGGCCAGATCCAGTCGTAGCCAGGTACGCGCATCAGTACGACATCCGCATTACAAGAACCTCCCATTTGCGCGGGATATTCAACGATTCGGCGGCCGCTTGTCCATAAACCAAGCGGGTATCAGACAGAGCAGAAACAGTGCGCCTACCAGCACGAAGGTATCGCGATAGGCCAGCATGCTGGCCTGCTGCCAGAGCTGACTGCCCAGGTGGTGCTGGGCCATCAGCTCTGCCAGCCGCCCGGACAGACCCAGGGTCTGATACAGGCGCGGCAACAGCAGTTCGGCCAACTGCACAGTGGCAGGATTACCCGCAGTCTGGGTCGCCATGATGGCATCGGCATGCAGCTCGGTACGCTGCACGAGATAGATGGTGAGCAGATTCACGCCAAAGGCACCCCCCAGTTGGCGCAGAAAATTGATGGCCGCCGAGCCCTGGGCCAACTCCTGCAACGCCAGGGGCCGCAGCGCCGCCGCGTTCAAACAGGGGAAGATCAAGGCCAACCCCATGCGGCCCAAGGCCACCCAGACAATCAACGTGGCAATGGGCGTGGCCGCATCCACGGCTTTGAACAACAAAGACGACAGGGCAAATACCAGCACCCCGGCCAAGATCAGATTGCGTGGCGCAATGCTGTCGCTCAAACGCCCGGCAATGGGAAACACCGCGGCCATCAGCAATCCCGCCGGCACCAGCAGCAAGCCCGAGGTGCTGGGGGATAACAGTTGCACCGTTTGCAGGAACAGCGGCAATACATAGGTGGAACCGAACAAGCCCAGCCCTAGCGCGAACGTGACAATGGCTGCAGCCAGAAACTTGCCATTGAGAAACAACCGCACATTCAGCAATGGATCCTGCACCCAGGTTTGCCAGTACAAAAAACCGATACCGCTGGTCACCGCGCCAAACAACAACCAGGCCACGGTAGGTGAATCCCAGCCATAATTGCTGCCGTTGGAGAGCAGTACCAGCACCGACAACAGCCACACCGAAAGCAAACCTGCGCCGGTCCAGTCGAAGGCCGGTTTGCGCTGCTGCGCATCCCGGCCCGGCAGAAACATGAGCGCCAGGGGCACGGCTGCCATCACAAAGGGAATCGCCAGCAGAAACACATAACGCCAACTGAAATGGTCGATAGCGCACCACCAAAGGCTGGCCCCAACGCCGGCGCCAGGATAATGCCCACCGAGTAAATGCCCATGGCGGTGCCGCGGCGGTGCAAGGGAAACACCTGAAAAATAATCAACATGGAGACTGGACTGATCAACCCAGCACCCGCACCTTGCACCACGCGCGCCAGAATCAACGCATCACCGGTCGGCGCCATTCCGCCCAGCAAGCCACCGGCGGCGAAGACGGCCATGGCAATCAGATAGGTGCGCACCACACCCAGAGTTTCCACCGCCCAAGCAGACACCAGCATGGTGATGGTGCTCATGGCGAGAAAGCCGGTGGACAGCCATTGAGCCTCGGCGGCACTCATACCCAAGGCGCCCATAATATCCGGCACCGCCACATTGATAATGGTGGCCGACAACAGCGTGGCGAAAGAACCCAGCATGACGGTAATGGTGGCCCACCAACGATAGGCCGGCCCGTAGCGGGCAAACATGGCCAGTACCGGGGGTGCCGCCTGGATACCCGGCGGAACGGGCTTGGCGTCAGCTGCGGATGCCAATTTTCACCTCAACCATCATGCCCGGCTTGAGCCTGAGTGTCGGGTGTTGCGGCAGATCAATGCGCACCTCAATACGTTGGGTGATCTTGGTGAAATTGCCGCTGGGATTGGGGTTGGGTAACAACGCAAATTGGCTGGTGGTGGCTTCACCAATGCGGGTGATGGTGCCAGTGAACAATTCTCCCGGATAGGCGTCCACCCGTACCCGCGCCTGCTGGCCGACGCGCAGATGCCGTACCTGGGTTTCCCGCACATTGGCGCGCACCCAAACATCAGCCGGATCATGCAGCAGCAACAGCTGCCGCGCCCGCTCCACATATTCACCTTGCTCCATGAACACCGTATCAATCACGGCATCCACCGGCGCCCACATACGGTGATGCGACAGCGCAATCTGCATCTGCTGCAC
>JBJHDG010000011.1:0-17533 GCA_050486425.1 Pseudomonadales bacterium
GGTACCAACCCTGGCCCGCACTCAGATTCTGGTGCTCACGCCCACCCGCGAGCTGGCCATGCAGGTGGCTGCCGCCATGGCGGATTTCGCCCGTTTTCTGACCCCGGCCATCAGCATCGCCACCGTTTATGGCGGCGCCGACTATGGTCCGCAGCTGCGCCAGCTGCGCGCTGGCGCACAGGTGGTGGTGGGTACACCGGGCCGCATCATGGACCATATTCGCCGTGGCAGCCTGCAACTGGATGGCCTGCAGGCGCTGGTGCTGGATGAAGCCGACGAAATGCTGCGCATGGGCTTTGTGGACGACGTGCACTGGGTCATGAGCCAGATTCCTGGCAGGCGCCAGACCGCCCTGTTTTCCGCCACCCTGCCCACCGGCGTGATGCAACTGATTCAAGGTTGCATGCAGGATCCGGTGCAGGTGCGCATCCAAAGTAAAACCACCACCGCCACCAATATTCGCCAACGCTTCTGGCAAGTACAGGGCGTGAACAAGACCGAAGCCCTGTGTCGTCTGCTGGCAAGTGAAGCCGTGGATGCCGCCATTGTCTTTACCCGCACCCGCCATGAGAGTCAGTCCTTGACCGAACGCCTGCAGGCGAAAGGTTTCACTGCCGCCGCCCTTAATGGTGATATGGCGCAGAAGCAGCGGGAACAAACCCTGACGCAGCTGAAGAACGGCAGTATTCAGATTCTGGTGGCCACGGATGTGGCAGCCCGTGGTCTGGATGTGGATCGCATCAGCCATGTGTTCAACTATGACGCGCCCACCGACACTGAAGCCTATGTGCACCGTATCGGTCGCACCGGCCGTGCCGGCCGCAGCGGCGATGCCATTCTCTTTATCGGCAGTCGCGAGAAGCATCTGCTGCGTGCCATCGAGCGCGCCACCCGCCAGCCCATCGCACCCCTGCTGTTGCCGACCCTGGCGCAGACGGAAGCCCTGCGTTGGCAACGTTTCGCCCAGCAGATCAGCGCCACCCTGGCTGATCCGGCACAGGCCGCGGCCATTGCCGCACGCCGGGCGCAGTTGGAACTGTTGCAGCAGGAAACCGGCGCAGATCTATTGGATCTGGCCGCCGCCCTGGCCACGGATCTGCCCCAGCTGCGCGGCACGGCTGAACCTGCCGCCGAACAAATATCTGCAGCAGCAGGTGATGAAGCGCCCGCGGTACGGCCCCGGCTGTCCCGACGTGTCGCGGGACAGGAAGCCCGGCCTCAGCTTGCCAGAGAGGATAGAGCGCCGCGCAGCCGTGTTGCCCGCAACCCGCGGGATGTACGCGATGCAGACGCAGACGCAGATGCCGGCCTGGAACCCTATCGCATTGCGGTGGGCCGCAAACATGGTGTTACGCCGAAACATATCGTCGGTGCCATCGCCAATGAAGCGGGTCTGGACGCTGCGCATATCGGCCGCATCCGTATTTTTGATGATCACTCCACCGTGGATCTGCCGGAGGGCATGCCGAAAGCCATCTATCAGCAACTGAAAAAAACCTGGGTGGTGAATCAGCAGCTGCGGATCAGTCGTATCAAGGCTGCCTAGGCCTTCCAGGCCAGGCAGCGGATTGCGCCGGTCTGATTGCGCGGGGATGGGGGCTGCCTCTAAAATTTACCGGTTACGACAAGGGCTAAGCTTATGTCTACCTTTATCGAGCTGCGCAGCAGCAGCGACACCGCTGTTGCCAAATACAAACAAGAAGTCAAAGCCATCATCATCGACCGCACCGCGCACCATGTGGAGCTGCTGCTGGCCAAGTACAAGAAGCCCACGCCCAAACACTACGAGAAAGCCATGCAGGATGCGTTGCTGCGGGCCAAGCTGGATGTGATGGCGGAGCTGTTCGAACATATGCAGCGCCTGGCCCGGCCGGCCTCGGTTGCCGACTGGGATCGGGAAGCTGGCGGCCTGGCCCGCAAGTCGCGTTCCGCGCAAAAGGCACTGAGCCTGATTGCTGCCTATGATCAGGTGGTACGCGACCTGCTGAAACTCAAGGCCGCCCGTCGCAAACCGGTCTAGTCCGCCAGTTTCACCAGCATCTTGCCGATATTGCGCCCGGTAAACAGGCCAATCAGCGCCGCAGGTGCCTGGCCAATACCGTCCAGCACCGTTTCCTGTACCTGCATGCGGCCTTCCCGCAACCAGCCCTTCATATCGGCCAAAAACTGTGGCCGCAGATGCTCGAATTCATACACCACGAAACCGCGCAAGGTGACGCGTGAGTAAATGATATTCGACAGCATGGTGACCGGCTCGGAAATGGAGCCAAAGTTGTTGTAGGCGGAGATCATGCCGCACACTGGAATCCGACCCAGTGGATTCATACGCGGCAGCGCCGCATCCAGATGCGCGCCACCCACATTCTCAAAGTACACATCAATGCCATTGGGGGCCGCGGCTTTGAGCGCCTTGTGTAGCACTTCTTCCTTGTAGTTGATCACCGCATCCAGTCCCAGGGAATCACGCAGCCAGGCGCACTTTTCCGCCGAGCCGGCACTGCCGATGACATAACAATTCTTGATCTTGGCAATCTGTGCCGCCACGCTGCCCACGGCGCCTGCAGCGGCAGAGACAAAGACGTTCTCGCCTTCCTTGAGTTGACCAACCTCCAGCAGACCTGCGTATGCAGTCAGCCCAGTCACGCCCAGCACATGCATGTAATTGGACAGTGGCATGCCATCCGGGTCCAGCTTGCTCAGGCCTTTGCCATCGCTGATGAAATACTCGCGAAAGCCCAGCCCGCTCTGCACATGGTCGCCTTCCTGAAAATCCGGATGCAGGGACTGCACCACACGGCCTATGGCGGAGCCGGTAATGGCTTGATGCAATGCGGTCTGCCCGGCCAGCCGCGGCCGCATGGCAGGATCCACCGACATCAGCAGATTTTGCACCAGCACCTGACCCTGCCGCAGAGGCGACAATTGGGTGGCCACCAGGGCAAAGTCGTCCTCGCTGGGCAGGCCCTGGGGCCTGTTGATCAAATGCACTTCATGACTGGTGATGGACATGGTTGACTCCGGCAAAAATTGAGGCGCCATCTGACCATGGCTGGCGATGGGGTACAAGCCGCCCCGGGGTGCTTCAGCGCGGCAGCGGGCGACCGGTATTGAGATCGTACCCGGCGCCCTGGCGGGCAATGTCCACTGCGGCACCCAGCCCACGCAACTTCTCCGCCAGCGCGGCCTGCGCCCGGGCCTCGCCATGTACCAATGCCACGGGCGGGCGCCCCCGAAACTGCTGATACCAGTGCAACAGACCGGATTGGTCGGCATGGGCGGAAAAACCGCCGATGGTGTGCACCTGGGCGTTCACCTGAATGGCTTCCCCCCACAGCCGGATATGTTTGGCGCCATCCACCAACTGCCGGCCCAGGGTGCCCTGAGCCTGGTAACCCACCATGATGATGTGACAGCCACGGCGCCAGACATTGTGTTTCAAGTGATGCCGAATGCGGCCGCCGTTGCACATGCCGCTGCCGGCAATCACGATGGCGCCGTCACGAATGCGGTTGATGGCCATGGACTGGGCCGGTGTACGGGTAAGACGCAGATTGGGCAGCTGGCTGGCCTGATCCAAATCGAAATTGGCCAGTACTTGGGGATCCAGCAAATCGCGGTGACGCAGATAGACTTCGGTGGCATCGATGGCCAGCGGGCTGTCCAGGAAGATCTGCCAACGCGCCAGTTGCCAGTCCTCATAGTAGCGGGAGAACAGATACAACAGATCCTGGGTGCGGCCCACGGCAAAAGCCGGGATCAGCACATTGCCGCCGGCGTTCAGGGCCGCGTTCATCACCGCCTTCACTTCCGCCAGGGTTTCCGCCTGGGGCCGATGATTGCGGTCGCCATAGGTGCTCTCCAGAAGCAGCAGGTCAGCGCTCTCCACCAGGGCAGGATCCCGCAGCAGCGTATTCTCCGGATATCCCAGATCACCGCTGTACACCAGTTTGCGGGTGATGCCATGAGCGCTGACGAAGCACTCCACGATGGATGAACCCAAAATATGGCCGGCATCGAACAGGCGTACCTCAATACCGGGCGCCACTTCGGTTTTGACCGCGTAATCCAACGGCTGAAACAGCCGCAGGGTGCGGCGCACATCCGCCAGATCATAGAGCGCCGCCACCGGCTTCATACCCTTGCGCTCACGCTTGCGGTTTTCCGCCTCAGCGTCCTTCTCCTGCAGGAAAGCCGAATCACGCAACATGATGCGGCACAGATCGCGAGTAGCCGGATGCGCATAGATAGGGCCGCGAAAGCCCGCCTTCACCAGCAGCGGTAAGCGTCCGGAATGATCAATATGGGCATGGCTGAGCACCACTGCAGTGAGCTGTTTCGGGTCGAAAGGAAATCGGTCCCGGTTGCGGACTTCATCCACCGGTCTCCCTTGGATCAAGCCACAATCCAGCAGCACGCGTTGCCCGCCGCTCTCCAGCAGATGGCAGGAACCTGTAACTTCGCCGGCCGCACCGTAAGTGTGTAAGTGCAAATTGTTTCTCCCTGGCAGAATCTATAGTGTGCCTGAAGATGCCGTGCAGAGGGGCTGTAAATGTCGCGACCACCGAAAGCCAAACCATTGTTTCCCAGCGCCGGCGAGGATGCGGAGGCGGCGCTGATCGCGGGCGATTCGGCCCAAACCCGGGCCGCCAGCTATCGCCTGGCCTATGCAGACACGGATTTTCTCACCCGCGACGAACTACGCCCGGTGCGTTTGCAGTTGGAGCTGCTGAAACCTGAGCTGGTACTCAATGAACAGGACATTCAAAGCACCATCGTGGTGTTTGGCAGTGCCCGTATTCCACCACCAGCGCAGGCGCAAGCCGACTACGATGCCGCCTGCGCCCGCTGCGCCGAACAGCCCACGGACGCCGCGCTGCAAGCACAGCGCGAGCGCGCTGCGCGCATCCAGGCCAAGGCCCACTATTACGAGCAAGCACGGCGCTTTGCGCAATTGATTTCCACCACCTTTGCCGCGCAAAACCGGCAGGTGATCGTCACCGGCGGCGGCCCGGGCATCATGGAGGCGGCGAATCGCGGCGCTGCGGATGTGGGCGCACCCAGTATTGGCCTGAACATCGTGTTGCCTTTCGAACAACTGCCCAATAGCTATATTACGCCTGAGCTGTGCTTTCAGTTTCACTATTTCGCGCTGCGCAAGATGCATTTCCTGATGCGCGCTCAGGCCCTGGTGGTGTTTCCCGGTGGCTTCGGCACGCTGGATGAACTGTTCGAAACCCTGACGCTGGTACAAACCGGCAAGATCGCCGCCATGCCGATTCTGCTGTTCGGGCGCGAGTACTGGGAAAAGATCATCAATTTCCCCGCCATGGTGGCGGAAGGCGTGATCGCCCAGGAGGATTTGCAGCTGATTCAGTATGTGGAAAGCGCCGAAGAAGGTGTGCAGCTTATCCAGGCGTTTCTCGCGCAGCAGCCTGACAGCCGACCTCATTCCACCTGAAAATCCAGCCCAGACTCAGCGCCCTGCAGGCTGTGCTCGAAGTGGCGTGGCCGGTACAACTCACTGAGCACCACCACCTCATAGCGACCAGCGCGGGGTAGATGACCCGTGTAATAGCCTTGGGCATCGGTAGTCAGTTCAGTGTCCGGCACACTGTCATCACAATGCATGGGCGCCGTGGCCGCACCATCGAGAAAAATAAATCTGAGGTTGGCGGCCATGCCATCGCCATCAGGATTGCGCACCTGCCCGCTGATGCCCTGACTCACCGGCATCATGTAGACAGGTTCCAGGGCCAGTTGCGCCGCCTGGCTGTCCAGTGCCAACTCGTCGTGCGCAAATTCGGGATGATAGAAACTCAGACACAGCCGTCCCGGCGTCGCCAACGCCCGGGGTACCGCCAACGCCTCAGCATCCTGGGCCTGGGCCAGCACCAGCATCTGCTGTACCGCCAACGCCCGGTGCTGGCTGGGCAGTTGGTAGCGGCCCTGAGCATCGGTGCGGGTACGGGTGAGGGTTTCCGCCGGCAGGTAAGGACTGCGCACGCTCACCCAAACATCCGCCAGGGGATTGCCCCGGTCATCAAGTATCAAACCACCCACCGTCGTTACAGGCTGCAACACCACCGCCAACTCTCTGATGTCCTGACTGCCCATGGCCACCTGCTCTGGCTTGGCCACCGCATATTCCGGGCTGTGCGAGACCAGCGTAAATTCTCCCGCCGCGACATTGCCAAACCGGAAACTGCCATCCTCGGCGGTGATGGTGCTGGATGGCTGCACCACCGCCGCTGCAGCAGGTTGCAAGGCCAACCGCACGCCAGCCAGCGCAGTGCCCAAGGTATCCTGGGCGCGACCAGACAGCGACCGGCCCACCAGCAACTGTAAACGCAGTTGGCCCGGCGCATCCGCCTGGCTGGCCAGTGCCAGCAATACCGGCACGCTGGCAACCCAGTCCGGATGCAGCGCCTGCACGCAATAGGCCTCTTGCAAGGCAAGCGCGAGACTAAACCGACCGTCGTCGGCCACCAGCTGCTGCAGCGAATCCGCATTTATCCGCTCACAACCAGGCGCCTGGCCCTGATCCAGTGCCCGCCAGTAACGCACCTCGGCACCGGTAGCCCGGCGCCCGGCCGGTGTATGCACTTCACCCTGCAGGCGCAGCAACGCCGCCAAATTGATTTCCAGGCCTGGCTCCAGCTCCGTCAGTGGCAGGGTCAGCAGCTGCGACTGATAGCCGGCATGGCTGGCATGCAGCAGCACGCAAACCTCATCGGCAAGCACTGTATCAACGCCCGGCAACTGGGCCTGGAAGCTGCCGCTGGTGTCACTGCGCAGTTGCGCCTGATACAGGGTTGGTGCCGGCAGCAGCGCCTGGGCATCCAGGCAAGGCGCGCTGGGCGCCAATGCCTCGGCCACCAGCCGCAGCTCAATGGCGCCGTCAGGCAACGGCAGACCTTCCGCCTGCAGCACGCCTAGCAGCTGCGCACCCGGTGTATCCAACAGATAACGTTGCTGGGCAGCAGCCTGAGCGCTGGCTGCCGCGGCATCCAGCGCCGAGATCTCAGCGACAGGGGCTGACGCTGTGGGTGCCCGCAACGTTTGGGGTTCAGGCTGGCGCCACCACAGCAGCATCAACACCAGCAGAAAGCTGAGGAGAAAAAGTCCGACCCAAAGAAAACGCTGCATTCACCAACCCGCCCTGTGTGTTCTGGGTAGTTTCTACCCAACCCCCGGCAGCTGTCAGCACGGTATCAGTCGCTTGATACATGAGATTCCGCTTTCGCCGAAATTCTGGTGGCTGCTGTGACAATGTTTGCACCAGATCCCATCCTAGAATTGCCCTGGTCAAAACTTGACGTCCAGGTAGGGCCAGTTGCCCGGGCGGCAAACCATACAACAATCACTGGCCAGTTCGCAGCAGCAGCGGTCGATCACTTGCCATGCAAGCAGATTCCCAAGCTGACTGCTGCTTTCTCCAGGAGGGGAAGTATGGATTTGCTCGCAAAGGCAAGCAGGCGCGGTAGCACCTGGCTGTTGGCTCTGAGCCTGTGTGTTAGTGGTGCGCTGCTGGGTAGCAATGCCCAGGCGGAAGTCATCTTCCAAGAGAATTTTGCCAATGGTTTGGGCGGATTCTCTGAAACTGGCCGGGTTTACACCGGTTCCTACGGCGTGCGACTGCGTGGCGGCGCCAGCGAGACTTTTATTGAGTCTCCGGCTATCGACGTCTCCAATTTCACGGATCTCAGCATCCGCTTTACGCGGGAAGTGAGTGGGCTGAGTCTGGGCCAATATGCGGTTGCTTCCGTGTCTGTTGACGGTGGCGACTTCAGCGTTCTGGAGCTCACCCGCTCCGCCTCCGGCCCTTTCAGCGCCAATCTGGACAATGGCAGCACGCTACGCCTGCGTTTTCGCATTCAGGCCAGCAGCTTTTTTGACACCTATGTGGTGAGCAATATTGTCCTGGAAGGCACGCGCCGTAGTGGGGGCGACAATGGTGGTGGTGACAACGGTGGCGGCCAGCAACCACCACCGCCACCGCCGCCGCAGCTGGTGGATCCCGGCCAGGGCCCCTGGCAAGTGGCCACCAATGTCGCCACCCAGTGCGACCTGGATCCGGCATTGCTCAGCGCGGCCAACCGCAGCATTGGCACCACCTACCTGATCGTACGCGGTGGCATCATCTGTCATGAGTACTATCCCAGTGGTCGTGACAGCCGTAGTTCGGTTTGGTCGGTAACCAAAACCCTGGGCGCCGTCACCGTCGGTGCGGCCATGTATGAAACCCGCAATCTGAATAACAGCGGTCGTCGCACTGGGCCGCTGCAGGAGTTCCAGCGAGTGGATCACTGGCTGAACAGCATCTCCTACAATCGTGACGCCACCGTTGCCCATGTCCTGGCCATGACCGCACACAGTCGCAGCCTGGCTTGGGGTTCCAAGAACTTCAGCTACGACACCGTGGGTAGCACCCAGATCAACAGCTTGAGCGATGTGGTGAACCTCGCGATTGCCCAGGACAGTGCGCGGCTGGGCCGCAATATCGGCGAGTTCTATGAAAATTATGTTGCCGGTCGTCTGGGCTTTGAGGATTCCAGATGGGGCACCGGCAACAGCAGCAAGAACTTCGCCTACTCCTGGAGCGCCACCGCCCGGGATATGGCGCGGCTGGGCCTGCTGCTGCTCAACGGCGGCGTTTGGGACGGCCAGCGCATCCTGGATGCGCAGTATGTTTACAACCTCAGCCACGCCGCCTTTGAAGATGCGTCCACCCGCTATGGCTACCTCACCTGGTTGAGCGAAGATGACAGCTGCCAACCGGCGCCTGTGCATCGCAGTTATCCCCATGGCCTGTCCGGTGCCACCAGCTGCATGCGCAGCCGTGGCTGCAGCCAGACCCATGATGTGGGTGTGTTCTTTGCCGCCGGCCTGGGTGGCCAGTACATCATCCAGCATCGTGGCCTGGACATGGTGATCGTGGTGAAAGACTCCGGCTCCCAAGGCAGCAGTGAAGTGAACCGGGTCTGGCGTGCCATCCGCCCTGCGGTGGTGGCCCGGGATCCCAACTTCAGCAGCGAAACAGCCTTCTGCCAGGCCTATGGCAGCGGCAACTACGCGCCGAATCTGCGACTCTGGGAAGGCGGTCTGTAACAGTCATCGCTGTTGCAGTGCCCATCCAAAAGCCCCGGCAGCCGCCGGGGCTTTTTTTTGCCCGGGATGTCTGCTGATTGGCGGCCGTGTTCGCGGCCGCAGTTGCATGGGGCGCCGCATCCATCGACACTAGCTGCAGGTTGCCTGCAAGGATGCCCCATGCTGTATCAGAACATTCTCGACACCATCGGCAACACACCGGTGGTAAAGCTCAACCGCACCGGCCCCGCCAATGTCAGCATCTATGTGAAGGTGGAGTCCTTCAACCCCATGGGATCGGTGAAGGATCGGCTGGCCTTTGCCATCATCCGTGACGCCCGCGACAAGGGCCTGCTCAAACCTGGTCAGACCGTGGTGGAAGCCACGTCCGGTAATACAGGTATCGCCCTGGCCATGGTCTGTGCGGTGCTGGGACATCCCTTTGTCGCCACCATGGTGGAAACCTTTTCCGTGGAACGGCGCAAGCTGATGCGCGCCCTGGGGGCCAAGGTGATCCTCACCCCGGCGGCAGAACGGGAGACCGGCATGGTGCGCATGGCGGAAGAGCTGGCCGCCAAACACGGCTGGTTTCTGGCCAAGCAGTTCGAAAACCCCGCCAATCCGGAGTATCACCGGCAAACCACAGGCCCGGAAATCCTGCGGGACTTTGCCGGCAAGCGCCTGGACTACTGGGTGACTGGTTGGGGTACCGGCGGTACCCTCACCGGTGCCGGGGAAGTGTTGAAGCTGGCGCGGCCAAAACTGCAAATCGTGGTGGCAGAGCCAGCGGCGGCCAGCGTCCTGGGTGGTCAGCCTTGGGCCCCGCATCGGATCCAGGGCTGGACGCCGGACTTTATTCCCCCGGTACTGAATCAGAATCTGGCTGATCATGTGGTGCCTGTGGACGAAGTGCTGGCCCGGGACACAGCCCTGTATCTGGCCAAGCATGAAGGCATCCTAGCCGGCATCTCCGCCGGCGGCACATTGGCCGCCGCATTGGCAGTGGCTGAGCGTGCTGAACCCGGCAGCGTCATGTTGGTCATGCTGCCGGATACCGGCGAACGTTATCTGTCCACTTTTCTGTTTGAAGATATCAACGCCGGCTCGGATGATGAGTGGTTGGCGACACGTATCTGAATGACGCACCCATCAAGGTCGCCGGCTCGGCACGCTAGGTACAAATCCCCAGTGCGGCAGCCGCAAGGCTGCTGCTAGTTTGCAAGCTCCACTTTTCAGACTCCAACTTTTTCAGACTCCAAGGGGAGTGCAGGCACGTGAAGAAAATCGACAACATCCTGGTCGTTATCGACAAACCCAAACATGAACAGGTGGCCTTGCAGCGCGCCTTGGCACTCCAGGAGAAAACGGGTGCGCATCTGCAACTGTGCGCTTTTGCCTATCATGCCATGTACGATCAGAAGGATATTTTTGATGCTCACCAGCGCCGCGCCATCAGACGCGAAATCGAGCGCGAACGCACCCAGTGGCTGCGAGATCTGGTGCTGGATGCCCGGGGCGTATTCAAGGACATCGGCCTGGAAGTGGTGTGGACCAAGGACATGGCGGGCTGGATCACGGAAAAGGTGGCCACCGACAAATCTGATCTGGTTATCAAATCCATCAATCAAAGCCAAACCCTGCTGCATACTCCCACCGACTGGCAGTTATTACGCCAATCGCCTACCCCGGTACTGCTGTGCACAGGCACCGCCTGGCGCCGCAAGCCGAAAATTCTGGCAGCGCTGGATCTGCGCACCGATGACAAGGCCCATGATGTGCTGAACAAAAAGGTGCTGGACAGCGCCCAGACCTTCGCCACGCTCTACGATGGTGAAGTTCACTGCGTTTACGCCTTTGATGTGCCCAAGGTATTGAGTGAGCTGGACATCAAGGATCCCCGCGGCTTCCAAGCGGATGCCCAGAAACAGGCACAAAAACGCATGCAGGAGCTGGCTGCCGGTTATGGCATCCCCGCCAGCAACCTGCATATCCCCATGGGCAAGGTGGGGCATGCGGTGAACCGACTTTCCACCAAGCTGAAAGCGGACTTGATGGTGATGGGCACCACTGCTCGCAAAGGGCTCAGCGCCCTGGTGATCGGCAATTCCGCGGAGAAGGTGCTGATGAAAGCCCGTAGTGACGTATTGGCCCTGAAACCCTAGCCAAGGCCACGCTGCTGCGCCGACCCAGTTGTCGGTTTTCTGTGTGCCGCGAACCAGCGCACAATTTTCAGCATTGGCATGCCCTAAACTGCAAGCAGATCAATCACTCGCATTGCTTGTTTATGCCTGCTGCCTGCCATCTGAACGCTACCGACGAGCTGGCCGCCTTCCGGGTCACCGGCGCAGTGGCGCTGCCGGAACTGCAGCACCTGGCACAGCAGGTGTTGGCAGACCAGGATTTCCCCTGGGACTGGCCTCAGGTCATGGATCTGCGCGGCGTACAGATGCGGTCGGATCCGGAAGCACTGGCGGAATTCGCTGGCTTTATGACCCAGGTCTATCGGCCACGAGTGCGCCATGCAGTGGCGTTGGTGATGGATGGCGACGCCCAGGATCACATCATGGCGGGTCTGTTCCGAGTGGCCTGCAACATGCCCGCCACTGAACTCTTCGATGATTATGGCCATGCCCTGAAATGGCTGCTGACCCAGGCGCCGCTACGACCCGGGCCGGAATTCGACTCAGCCCATTATTCAACCCACCTGACGCAGGGTCTGCCCCCGCTGTAACGGATCTGGCAGCGTCACCTCGGGCAGCTGCCGCAAGCGTGGCACCACCGACAGTATTTTCCCCTGAGCATCCAGATGCAGTTCAACGACCTGCTCATTGTGCAGGCAGTCCAGGGTAGGGCGATCCACCTGAAAGCGCTCGCACAACATCTCCGGCGTTACATCCCGGATCTGGTTGCGCCGGTCATGGTCACGGAAACGCACGCCTTGGTATTTGGACCAGCCAATGATCACCACGCCCGCCGCCGCAATGATCAAACCATAGGCCTGCAAGGCGCCCACCAAGTGCGCCTGCTCCAGCGTCAACACATAAAAACGCAGCAAATCCACCCCCAGCCACCAGAACAGCAGGCTCAGCAGTGGAAGAAACAGGTAGCTCCACACACCCCAGGCCAACAGCGTGATGCCGGAGAACAGCACCCGTCGCCCTTTCGGCACCAAGTCGGGGCGGTAGATCAGATCGGGATGTTTGGGTTCATGGCTCATGGCATGATGCCTCGGTCAGGACTCACCCAGGTGGCGCGTTTGCCGCGCCGTTTGAGTATGGCTTTGGGCACGGCCACCACGGTGGTAAGCATGCTGAGAATCCAGAACGCCAATGGATACCAGATCACCCAAAAATAAACTTTCCATAGACCCTTTTCGTACCTGCTGTCGATGGCAAGGCTGACAGCAAACTGTGTCAAGCATGTTACGCCGAGGATCAGCCCCGTCCATTGGGGCAACAACGTAGGCACATGGAGTGAATCCGGTAGCGGCAGCACCAGGCCGAGAAAGAACAGCATAAAAATGCCGGTCATCAGATAAGCCCAGAACACACTGGTGGCGTATTCCACAATCACCATCCACATGCGTCTGTGCTTCCAGGACAGCAGCCGGCGCTGATAGCGCAGCAGTACTTCCACACCACCCTGGGCCCAGCGCAACCGCTGCCGCCACAGACCGCGCAAGGTCTCCGGCGTTAAGACCCAGCACAATGCATTAGGTTCATAGCGCACGTCCCAATGGTCGTTCTGTAATAGCCAGGTGACATCTATATCCTCGGTCACCATGTCGGTATTCCAGTATCTGTTGCGGTGCAGGGCCGCCTTGCGAAAGCCGGTTACCACACCGGACACGGTAAAAACGCGTCCATAGATGCGCTGGGCGCGTTTGATCAGACCGATGATGGAGGAGAATTCCCCCACCTGCAGGCGCCCGAGCAGAGTGGATCTGTTGCGGATACGGGGATTGCCAGTTACCGCACCCACCCGGTTGCCCGCAACCAAATGCCGCATCAGCCACTGCACCGCATTGGGATGCAAAATGGCGTCACCATCGATGCAGATCAGATAGTCGTGTTTGGAGGCCAGTGCCCCCATGCGCAGCCCCATGGCCTTGCCCTGATTGCTGGCGAAATGGATCACCCGCAGTTTCGGATACTGCAACGCCAGTTCATCCAGAATGGCCCCGGTGTTATCCGAACTGCCATCGTTGATGGCGATGACCTCATAGTCGGGATAACCCTGGGCCATGAGCCAAGCCATGGTTTCCCGCACATTGTCACCCTCGTTGAAGCAGGGCAGCAGGATGGAGCAGGGTGGATATTCCGGCAGCGCTGGTGGTTGTTCCGGATCGCCGGAATCGGCCCGCTCCCAGTGAAAGTAGTAATAAATGGCCCCGATCATCCACACCCAGGACATAAACAGCGGGTAGTAGAACGCGAAGCTGAACAGTGCGGCGATGACGCCAGTTTCTTCACCCCAGCTCAGCATTGGCTACACGCCTCGCCATCCACGGATGGCAGTTCAGGCTCGGGCTGATACTCGCGAAACGGAAATGTGCGGGTGGAGATACCCTGTGTCAGCGGCCCCAGGGCCGGCTGCCCCTGAATAAAGTCGTCAGGGTAATACCCCAGGTGCAGCACGCCCTGGGCCAGCAGCAGCTGCATCTGCCGCTGCAGCTTCTCCGCAGGCAACCAGCGCGCACCGGCCCAGTCTCTGGCCTGGAGTTCAAACAGCGTGCGTTGCAAGCCATGGGGCTGCGCCGCTACCGCAGTCACGAGCTCGCGCAACCAGCGATCAGCCTGGCTAGCCTCTTCCAGCAACGGCATGGCCATCAATGCCGTGGTGTCATAGGCCGCCAAAAACGCCGGCAGACTCTGGGCAAAGCGCGCCTCCGCGTCCGGCGCCAGCACCACCCGCGCGTACAGATTGCGGGCGCTGCGCGCCTGGGGCCGATACTGGCGCACGCTGGCCATCAGCTGATCGGTGAAATCCACCAGCGCCTGGGTTTTCTGCGCCGGGCTCAGCACGCAGTCCTGGATGGGACTGCCAGCGGGCCAGCTGGCATCCGGGCGGCAGGCGCTTTGATCCTCATCCGCCGCCAGATAGGCATCGTCATGAAACAGGATGCCGGCCAGGGGTGCGCGGACGGCAAGGTCCGCATAGATCTCGGTAATCAGTTGCCGCGCCTGGGGCAGAAAGGGACTCAGCCGACGATAGTCGAACCAGGCTGGCTCCGGGCCCTGCGGCCCTGGTCGGGTCACCGCCAGCGCCCGGGCCAACGCCTGATCCGGCAGATCAAAGGCCAGCACCGGCATCCAGGCATAGACGTCCACATTGGCCCGGGTGCGCAGCTGCCAGGCCACCCGGTTGAACAGATCCCGGCGCATGGGCAAATGCCGATTGGGGAAATACAGCGCATCTGCTGTGCCATCACCATTGGGATCTGCATAGGCCTGCAGGTAGACGACATTCACCGCCAACGCTGCAATGCGTTCGATCAGTGCGTCCAGGTTGCGCAGCTCCTGGGCTGGATCCGGGTCGTACACATAGTCCAGATCCACATGCACCACGCGCTGCAAACGCCGTCTGGGCTCCTGGGGCAGCAAGGCGGCAAACAGCGCCAGATCCGGCTGACCACTGATCAGCAGTCGATGCAGCCCCTGCAACTGACCACTGCGGTTCCGTCCGGGCACCAGCCCCAAGGAAATGGGCATGCCCAGTGTCCGTGCCAGGGCTTCCGTGGCCTGGTTGTATTCACCATAAGGCCAGACCATGGCCAGCGGAGGTCGACCAGTACGGGCCTGAATGATGTCCCGGCTCTGGGCCAGATCATCCTGCACCCGGCGTTGCCACTCCGCTTCGGTTTCATAACGCTGTTGCGCTGGCAGGTACTGCCGGGTGACAGCAGCGGGCTGTGTGTTGCCTTGGGGATTGGCCAGCACACCCTGGTGCAAGTCATGGCTGTGGCTGGCGATCTCCACCAGACCGGACGCCTGCATGTCCCTGATCTGCTGCCAACTGAGAAAATCCGCCCGGCCACGCAGGCGGCCTTCGTAATAGAACTGCCAGTCCTCATCCTGCTCCAGCCAGCTGGTCACCACCGCCGCCACCGCGGGAAAGTTATAGGCCCGCAGCAGAGGGAACACCTGGCTGTACATACTGGCCAGGCCATCATCGAAACTCAGCAGCACGGCCTTGGCGGGCAGCGGCGCCTCGCCGCGCTGCGCAGCGAGCACCTGCGCCAGCGAGATCGGCTGCCAACCTTCGGCCAGCAGATAATCGAATTGACGCGCCAGCTCAGCGGTGGTGATGGCGTAGCTATCCGTGGCTGCCACAGCCGCATCCGGCACTACGTCATGCCAGGATATGGCCACCCAGCTTTGGGACTCGGCTTGGGATTCGGGTGGCGCCGCCTGCGCGGATAGAGCCACGCCAACCAACAGCCACAGCACGCCCAGCTGCAACTGACGAACAGGTCGCTTCATAGGAGCGCCTCCAGTTGCAGGCGCACGTGCCAGCGCCGTTCCCGGTCGCCGTCATACAGCTGGCTGCGCCAGCCCGCCCCGTACCTCAAACGCCAGTCCCGCTGCAGTACCCAGCGCTGCTCGTAGTCCAGCAACGCCGTGGGGCCGGCGCCCGCTCCGTCCTGCCAGTAACTGCCCAGACCCACCTGAAAGCCCTGGGTCAAGCTGCGCTCAAAGGCACGCCAACTGATCCAGTCATGGGCCAGCGTAAGACCTGCCGCGGCATCCCGGCGCGGGTTGAAGTATGGCCCGTCAGCCTGGCTACCCCGACCACTGAACAGATCCAGGCGCAGCCAGCTCAGGTGGTGGGCATCAGCACGCAGGCGTTGGGTGCCGTAGGCGGAGAATCCCCAGCGGGTATTGCCGTCACTGATGGCCAGCTGTTGCACACCCAATCCGGCCTGCCGCGATTCATGGGCACGCCAGTCCAGATTGCCACCCAGGGACCAGCCATCCAGCCCGGCCCGGCGCGCGCGTAAGGGTACCTCGGTACTGAAGCTGTCGTAACGTGCGCCCAGGCGCCAGTGATCATTCAGCTGCCGGCCATAACCCAGGGTCAGGCCCGGCTCGCTGCTGCCGACCCGATTCAGATGGGTTTCCAGGTAGGCCTGTTGGCGACCTAGTTGCCATTCCACCCCCGCCCCCAGACGGTCATACCGGGCCTTGCCCTCGGGGAAACTGGCATCGCTGTAGTAATGCCAGCCGTAGAGCTGCCAGTGTTGAGCCAGATGCTGCAGCCAAGGGCCATGCATTCGGTGAAAGCTACTGCGGTCACGACCACCGCTGCCGGCAAAACCATCCGAATCGCCGTAGCTGAGGCTGGCGCTGAAACCCCAGCGCTGCCGATCCTGTTGCGCCTGCCAGGCCAGCTGCACCTGGCGCGTACGCGGGAACTGGTCGGCCAGCGTTGCCAGCGCTGCATCAGCCTGGGCATGCTGGCCAAGATCTGCCTGCAGCTGCGCCACCAGCACCTGACCCGCGACCACCTCCGGCTCGTACACCAGCGCAATTTGGGCCTGCTCCAGGGCGCGGGCCGACCAGCCGCGCCAGCGGTAGACCCTGGCCAGTTCACGCCTGATCTGGGCGCTGGCGGGTGCCTGGGCCAACCAGGCTTCCAGTTGCGCCTGGGCGCTGGCAGGTGCGTTGGCCATGGCCTGATGCATGGCCAGTGCCAGCTCAAGTTCCAACCTGCGCCAATAGGGTTGGCCAGGCTGGCCGGGGGCTGTGGCCAGAAAAGCGGGTTTTTCTGCCGCCAGGGCCGCCAGGTGCGCGCCTGCGGCGGCGTATTCATCCTGATCCAGCAATGCCCAGTACAGGCCCAGGCGAGCTGGGTAATACCAGGGATCCTGACGCAGTATCTCGCGATACAGCAGCTCTGCCTGCTTGGGTTCACGTTGATAGAGCCAGGCATCGGCCACGGCTTCCTGGGCCGGCAGCGACAGGGCATCGGCATCACCAGCGGCCTGCATCTGGCCATGCAGAGCGGTCACTTCGACATAGCGCTGTTGGGCGAACAGGGCCAGCAGATAATGTTCCTGGGCAACCGGCAGCAGGTCCGGCGCCTGCGTCGGCAGGCTGCGCAGCAGCGCCACCAGTTGCGCCTCGGCCTGGGCTGCGGCGTTGGCGGCTGCCGCATCTGCCGCCTGGGGCGCCCAGCCAAAGCTGCCCTGGACCAGGCGCGCCCAGCCCAGCTGCTGCGCGGCCTGGGCCAGCTGCAAGCGGGCCATGTCGGTGCTGTTGAACCAGTCCGGTTTTGCCTGGGCCAGCTGCAGCGCCCGGCCAGCAGCGCCCAACTCCAGCAAGGCAAAGACCTGATGCTGATAGGCTTCGGCCTGGTCTGGATTGGTCGCCAAGGCTTGCTGGGCGGCTGCCAGGGAAGCAGCCGGCTGCCCAGCGCGGCGGGCCAGATAGGCACTGGCCAGCAG
>JBJHDG010000012.1:0-17496 GCA_050486425.1 Pseudomonadales bacterium
GCCGATGGCAATGGCGGTGCCGGCATGATCGCCGGTGATCATCTTGACGCCGATGCCGGCCGCCCGACAATCGGCGATGGCGCGAATGGCCTCCGGGCGTGGCGGATCCATGATCCCCACCAGTCCCAGCAGGCACAGGCCCGGCGCCGGCAATTGCTGCAGCGTCTCGGGACTCAGAGTGGCTGGGGCACCGGTCGATCCGGTGTCGGGCAACAGCGCACTGGCGGCTGCCAGTACCCGCAAACCCTGGCTGCTCAGTGTTTGGATCTGTGCTTCCCACCAGGCACCAGCCAGCGGTTCGGGCGCACCCTGTGCACCCAGCTGCATTGGGCACAGGGCCAATAAGCGATCAGGTGCGCCCTTGACCAGCAGCAGCGCCTGACCTGCAGGTGGTGCTGCCTGCACCGCCATGAACTTGTGTTCCGAAGCAAAGGGCAGCAGCGCCAGCCGCTGGTAGGGCTGGTGCGCAAAGCCCGCCTTCAGACCCAGGGTGCGCAAGGCGCCCTCAGTGGGATCGCCACTCAGGCGCCAGTGGCCCTCCTGTTGGTGCAACGCCGCATCGTTGCAAACGGCCAGTGCCTGGATCAGTGCCTGCAGGTCCGGTGCGGCGCTCAGCGCTACTGGCTTGCCGTCACGCAGGATGTCGCCTTGGGGCGCATAACCCGTGCCCGTGACTTCATAGGTGCCGGCCCGGGTGCAGAGGTGCCGCGCGGTCATTTCGTTACGGGTGAGAGTGCCGGTTTTGTCGGCACAGATCAGGGTCACGGCGCCCAGGGTTTCCACCGCATCCATGCGTTTGGTGATGGCCTGGTTGTAGGCCATGCGTTGTACCCCCAGGGCCAGGGTAATGCTGAGAATGGCGGGCAGACCTTCGGGAATGGCGGCCACGGCAAATCCGATGGCGGCAAAGAACAGTTCGTCCAGGGGCTGCTGATGCAGCGTCCGCGCCATCAGCATCATGCCGCCGGCCAGCAGCAGGATGCCGGCGGCGAGCCAGCGGCCGAAGTGATTCATCTGCCGGGTCAGGGGTGTGGCCAGGGTTTCCACGGTCGCCAACAAGGTGCTGATCTGGCCCAGCTCGGTGGCAGTGCCCGTGGCGGTGACCAAGCCCAGGCCCTGACCGGTACTCACCAGGGTGCCGGCATAGGCCATGCAGCTGCGATCACCCAGCGCTGTGGTTGCGGCAACCGGCTCTGGCTGCTTGCGTACCGGTACAGATTCACCGGTCAGAGCGGCTTCTTCCACCAGCAGCCCGGTGGCTTCCAGCAGGCGCAGATCGGCCGGCACCCGGTCGCCGGCGCGCAGCTTTACCAGATCACCGGGCACCAGCTCGGTTGCAGGCAGCCGCTGCCAATGGCCGTCGCGCAGCGCCTGGGCCTGGGGGGACAGTAGATGGCGGATGCTGGCCAAGGCCTGCTCCGCCTTGCCCTCCTGAATAAATCCGATACCAGCGTTGATCAGCACCACAGCCAGGATGACGCCCATGTCCACCCAGTAACCCAGCACGGCGGTCACCAGGGCAGCGGCCAGCAGAACGTAAATCAGGATGTTGTGGAACTGGCGCAGCAGACGGCGCAGCCAGTGTTCCGGGGGTGTTGTGGGCAGGCGGTTGGGACCGAACAGGGCTAGGCGCAGGCTCGCCTGAGGCATGGAGAGACCGCTTCGACCAGTTTCCAGCTGGGTCAGCAGCGTGGCTACGGCCTGCGCATGGGGTTGGTTGGGTAGTTCTACGGCGGTCTGGCCGGCGCTCTGATGCGGATTCATGGACCAGGTTTGGCTGACAGGCCGCCCAGTCTGCCGGCCAAGGCCAGCCGGATTCAAGTCCGGGCGCGTTGCGGACGATCAGCCGGGGAGTTCAGGTCGGGTTCGGATTGGGCTCAGGCTTGGCCCAGGTCGCGGCCACTGCGGGCGGCGCTGGCTTGGCCCTGGCGGCCATAGACTTCGGTGCGCTGATGTTGCCCCAGCATCTGCAGTGCCAGCTCGGTCATGCGCCTGGCGGTGGCCAGGGCGCCGCCGGTGGCAATGTTCTGATGGCGGCATTGGCGCAGGCGCAAAGCCAGGGCGGCGACGGGATCCGCATCAGTATCGGCATCGGTGGGAATCTGCTGCAGCTGGTCGCGCAGGCCAGCGGCGCCCACCAGCATATCCAGGTGGTGCAGCGCGCGGCCTTTGGTCTGCACGGCCTGCAACAGGCTGTCCATGTCGCCGGCGCGCACGGCATCGGCTTCCTGCGTCAAGGCTTGTTCCAGGTCAGTGGTGGCCTGGTCCAGGGCCTGTAAATGGTGGTGCCTTTCTGTCGCTGGCATCCTTGCTCCTTGACAACGTTGCGGGCGGCCGGCTGAAAGGGTTCAGGCCGGCGGCGGCGCGGCTCAGCCGTTATCCATACGCCACAGGGCCTGGGCAATCTTGGCCGGATCCACCTGGTAGGTACCGTCGGCCAGGGCTTGGCGGAGGGCTTCCACTTTGGCCTGATCCACGGGGGCGCCTTCGGTTTCCCGGGCCATATCCAGCAGGCGCTGGGCAGCGCCGGTCAGCGTGACCTTGTCGCCCTGGGCTTCGCTGCCCGCTGCCGCCTGGGTTTTACGGGCGTCGCTGCGGGCAGTGTCGAGTTTGCTCGCACTGCCGCCGCTGCTGCGGGGTTCGATGGGCGCTTTGCCGGATTTGTTGATTTCCATGGCGTTCTCTATGACTGCCAACCGGGCAGACGCAAGGTTGCTACAACCTCTTTATCGGCGCCGGGCGGGCGAACTTTAACGGATTTTCCAGTTTTTTGACGCTTTCCGCTGCTGCCTGCTAAGTAATTGAAAAATAACATTTAACTACCCGCGCGTACGCGGCCTTGCGGGTCCACTACGCCTTCCAGCACCTGGCGAGAGGAAAGATTGCGTACCCGTACCCGCTCGCCGGCAGCGGCATCGCTCAGCGCTTCGCCCTCACTGGCCACTGCCAGGGCACCCATACCGGCAATCACCTGCACCCGCTGCCCGCGCAGTACCAGCTTGGGCCGCTCCAGCATGCTGGCGCTGAGCACTGTGCCTGGCCGTACCGCCCGTCGCAGCACCATGTCGGTGGCGGCGTCCAGTTGGCTTAAGTAGGCGCCGTTGAGCTGCGCCAGATCCCGCTCTTCCAGGCGCAAGTCGGCGCTGCTCAGCAGCTCGCCCCGGGCCCGGGCATTGGCCAGGACCAGCACTTGTCCGAATTGCTGAATCCGCACCGGCACATAGATCGCCCAGCTGGGGTGTTCCGGGCAGCGGATGGCCACACTGATGCTGTTGCCCAGGCGCTGGCCAGTGCTGGCATCGACTTCCGGCAGTACCGGACAGTCCACCAGTCGGAGCCGGGGATCCAAGCGCGCAGCCTGCACCTGAACTCTGCTGGCATGGGGCGCCTGCTGTTGCGCCAGGGCCAGGGCATGGCGCTCGGCCAGCTGCCGCAGCACTTCGTGATCCTGCAGTGCGGGTTGTTGCGCCAGTGCCGGGCCGGCCAGGGCCAGCAGCATCAGGGCGGTGGCCAGCAGCACATGGCTGTGCAGGGCTTGTTGATGGTCTGATTGCATTGATCAGCTCCCGTGGGATTTCCAGGGCTAGCGTTGTGCAACTGGCTATGCAAGGGGCGTTCCACATTGCCACAGCTGCTTGTGTAGCCTGCGCCAGCAACCCGCTACTGCTGGTTTTGGCCTGCTGGTATTGGCGCAGCCTGCCGGTAAAGGCCGCCAAGCATTTGACACTTGCTGGCGAAACCAGCGTTGCCGCCGTCATCAGTCCGTCTCCATGACGCTGCAACGGCAGGGCACAGCGGCAAGCCTTTGCCGCTCTCGGCAATCTGCAACCTATCGCCTCGACAGCTTCTTGCCGGGCACAGCCCATCCGCACCCGTAAACCCGCTGCCTGCAGAAGCTGGCACGAACGTTGCTCTGTAGCTGCCAACAGCTGTGCACAGGTTGCGCAGTCAGCAGAAGGAAGCAGGTTATGGATCGCATAGTGGATAAGGCGCTGGGTGTGCATCCGCAGGCATTGTCGGTGGGTGCGAAACGCCTTGAGCTGCTGGCCGGCAATATGGCTAACGCCGACACGCCTGGCTTCAAGGCGCGTGACATTGACTTTCGTGCCGCCTTGCAGGCAGCCAGTCAACAACACAATGGTCGCTTGCAAGTCAGTCATGCCCGCCATCTGCCTTTGCACAACGGCGCCCTGGCCATGCACACCCAATATCGCATACCCAATCATCCGGCCCTGGATGGCAACACCGTGGATTCACAACTGGAGCAGGCGGCGTTTTCCGAAGCTGCCGTGCGCTATCAGGCCAGCCTGGATTTTTTATCCAGCCGCATTGACGGGCTGCGCAAAGCCCTGCGCGGAGATTAAGCATGAGCATGTTCAATATTTTTGATGTGGCCGGCTCGGCGCTGAGTGCACAGTCGGTACGTTTGAATACGGTGGCCAGCAATATCGCCAATGCCGAAGTGGCCAGCCCCACGGCTGAGGGCGTGTACCGTGCCAAGCAGCCGGTATTCGCCGCCATGATGCAGGACGCCGTGAACGGGCAGGGCGCAGCGAGCGGTGTGCGCGTGCTGGGCGTTGCGCAGAATCTGACACCACCGCGGGTGGAATACATGCCCGGCCATCCCCTGGCCAATGACGAAGGCTATGTGTACTTCCCATCCGTGAATGTTGTGGAGGAGATGGCGAACATGATGTCCGCCTCCCGCTCCTATCAAAACAATGTGGAAATGATGAATACGGTAAAGCAACTGATGCTGCGTACGCTGCAGCTCGGTCAGCGTTAACAGGAGCCTGTCGTGACCAATATCGATCAAACACAGTTGCAGCAGATGGGGCTGGCGCATAGCGCCAGCAGCAAGCCCAAGGACAAGTTGGGTCAGGAAGATTTTATGCGCCTGATGATTACCCAGCTTACCAACCAGGATCCGTTCCAGCCCATGGAGAGTGGGGAATTTCTGGGTCAGTTGGCCCAGTTCGGTACGGTGTCAGGCATCAATGACATGCAGAAATCCTTTCAGCAACTGGCGGCCTCGTTGCAAGGCAACCAGGCGTTGCAGGCAGCAGCATTGGTGGACAAGGAAGTCCAGGTGGGGGCCAGGGAGGCCTACCTGCCACCCTCCGGTCAGATGCGTGGTGTGGTGGATGTGCCCCAGGGTGTGACGCGGCCGGTGCTGGATATTTTTGATCTCACGGGCAGCTTGGTGGCCCGCGTGCCTTTGACACTGGATGGCTCTGGTAAGGGACATTTTCAGTGGGATGGTGCCATGGCCAATGGCAGTCAGGCGCCTGCAGGTTTTTATGAACTCAGTGCCAGTGGCAATTACGACGGTCAGAACGTGGCGCTGGAAACGCTGGTGTCAGGTCGGGTGGAAAGCGTCAGTGTCGGCGGGCGCAACGGTGGCTTGGCGTTGACAGTAACAGGATTGGGTGAAGTGGATTTTTCCAGAGTACGCGGCATCAGTAACTGATGCGCAACCATTGTTAAAGCAAGGAGCAGAACATGCCTTTTCGTACAGCACTCAGTGGTCTTAATGCCGCATCATCGGATCTGCGGGTAACCGGCAACAATATTGCCAACTCCGGCACCACGGGTTTTAAGCAATCCCGGGCTGAATTTGCCGATGTCTATGCACTGTCCTATACGGGTATCAGCCGCACCGCCATCGGTGCGGGTGTCAAGCTGGCGGCAGTGACCCAGCAGTTTGGTCAGGGCAATATCGATTTCACTGGCAATAGCCTGGATCTGTCGCTCTCGGGCAAAGGTTTTTTTGTGATGAGCAGTGGCGGCGCGCTGTCCTATACCCGGGATGGTTCCTTCCAGGTGGATCGGGATGGCTTTGTGGTGAACAGCGCCGGCCAGCGCTTGCAGGCTTATCCGCCTCTGGATCCCACCACCAATACGTTCAATACCGGTATGTTGTCGGATCTGTATCTGTCCACCACGGCGGCACCACCGCGTGCCAGCACCCAGGTGAGCACCATCCTGAATTTGCGCGCTGACGCCACGGATATCTCCGCGATTCCTTTCGATACCACGGATCCCACCAGCTACACCTATTCCACCTCGCTGTCGGTATACGACAGCCTGGGCCAGTCCCATGTGGCCACCATGTATTTCCGCAACGTGGGCCAGCTGCAATGGGAAGCCCAGTTGGCCATCGATGGCACCCAGATCGGTGGCGCTATTCCACTGACCTTCGGGCCCGACGGCAACATCACCGCGCCGCTGGGTAACGTGGATTTCGGGCCTTTTGTGCCGCTTAACGGCGCCTCGCCCATGACCATCGACTTCAACTTTGGGCAGATCACCCAGCTCGGCGGTGCCAACAGTGTCACTGCGCTGACCCAGGATGGTTACGCCAGCGGACGTCTCACCGGCATTGATATCGACACCAATGGTGTGGTGTTTGCGCGCTTCACCAATGGCCAATCGTTGTCGCTGGGCCAGGTGGCGGTAGCCAGCTTTGCCAATCCCCAGGGTTTGCAGCAAACCGGCGGCAACGGTTGGGTGGAAACCTTTGCAGCCGGTGAGGCTGTGTTCGGTGTCGCGGGTGATGGTGACTTCGGCTTTGTGCAGTCCGGCGGTTTGGAAACTTCCAACGTGGATATTGCTGAACAGCTGGTGAATCTGATTACCGCGCAGCGCAACTTCCAAGCCAATGCCCAGGTGATCAGCACGGCAGACACCGTGACGCAAACCATTATCAACATGAGATAAGCGCAGCGCCCGGCGTTGCCGCAAAGGAGAGCAGGCTGATGGACAGACTCGTGTATGTCGCCATGACCGGGGCCAGGGAAACCCAACTGGCCCAGGCCATCACCACGAACAATCTGGCCAATGCATCCACCACGGGTTTTCGCGCCACCCTGGCCAGTGCGGCACACGTACCTGTGACCGGACCTGGCCATGCCCAGGCCCGTGCCTATGCGGTGACTCAGGGCCAAGGTTTGGATCTGACGCCAGGCACCTTGCAGGCCACCGGCCGCGATTTGGATGTTGCCATCGATGGCCAGGGTTGGCTTGCGGTGTTGGCTGCCGACGGTACTGAGGCCTATACCCGTGCTGGTGATCTGCGTGTGGATGCGTTGGGACAACTGGTTACCCGCAGTGGGCATCAGGTGCTGGGCGAAGGCGGTTTTATTGCGCTGCCGCCTTATGAATCCGTGGTGATTGCCGGTGACGGCACCATCAGTGTGCGCGCCCAGGGACAGGATGCGGCAGCCCTGGTGGTGCTGGATCGCATCAAACTGGTGAATCCGCCGGCGGCTGAATTGCAACTGGGCAACGATGGTCTGGTGCGCTTGCGTGATGGCGGCAGCGCACCATCCGAGCCGAATGTACAACTGGTCTCCGGCATGCTGGAGACCAGCAATGTGAATGTGGTGGGTGCACTGGTGGAAATGATCCAGCATGCCCGCAGTTTCGAGCTGCAGACGAAAATGATGAGTACCGCGGAAGAAAATGACCGCGTCTCCTCCAGTCTGCTGCGGCTCAGTTAAGGGAGAAAGCCATGAACCAGGCACTTTGGATAGCGAAAACCGGCCTTGATGCTCAGCAGACCCGCATGGCGGTGATCTCCAACAATCTGGCCAACGTCAACACCACAGGCTTCAAGAAGGGCCGTGCTGTGTTTGAGGATCTGGTGTACCAGACGGTACGTCAGCCCGGTGCCCAGAGTTCTCAGGATACCGAGTTACCGTCAGGACTCATGCTGGGCTCCGGGGTGCGTACGGTGGCGACGGAGAAACTGTTTATTCAGGGCAATCTGATTCAGACCGACAACGCCCTGGATCTGGCCATTGAAGGCCGCGGCTTTTTCCAGGTGCAGATGCCTGACGGTAATACCGCCTACACCCGGGATGGCAGTTTTCAGATCAGCAGCACGGGCCAGATCGTGACTTCCAGCGGCTTTGAAATAATTCCCGGCATCGTGATTCCGGATAACGCCCTCACCATATCCATCAGTCAGGACGGCATTGTTGCCGCCACGGTGCCTGGTGCAGTGGCGCCGGTGGAAATCGGTTCGCTGCAATTGGCCGACTTCGTCAATCCCGGCGGTTTGCAGGCCATGGGTCAGAACCTGTTGATGGAAACTGCCGCCAGCGGTTCACCCCAGGTGGGTACGCCGGGCATTGCCGGCTTCGGCGGTCTGATCCAGGGCGCACTGGAAAGCTCCAACGTCAATACGGTGGAAGAGCTGGTGAACATGATCGAAACCCAGCGGGCCTATGAAATCAGTTCCAAGGCCATCAGCACTGCCGATCAGATGTTGCAGGTGGCGACCAATAATCTGGGCCGCTAAGGCGCAAGGGGCAGATACATGAGCAAGCAATGCACAACAATTCTCCTCGCTGGCGCTTTGCTGCTGGCGGGTTGCGCCAATCAGGCGCAGATGCTGGCCATGGGCGAGGATTTTGGTCCCACGCCACCTGCCATGCCGGTGGCGCCCCAGCACAACAATGGCAGCATCTATCATGCTGGCTCCTCGGTGACGCTGTTCGAGGATTTCAAGGCCAGACGTGTGGGTGATGTGTTGAATGTGATCCTGGAAGAGCGCACCAACGCACGCAAGTCTTCCAATGCCTCGACATCCAAGGATTCCAGCGTATCCATGGCCGAGCCCAACGTATTGGGTCGGCCGGTTACCCGCAATGGCATTCCGATTTTTGGCGCCAGTGTCGAAGGTTCGCGCAGCTTTGAAGGCGGCGCCGACGCGGCCCAGAGCAATTTGCTGGAAGGCTCCATTGCCGTCACTGTGGCGGAAGTATTGCCCAACGGCAATCTGGTGGTGCAAGGCGAGAAGTGGGTGCGTATCAACCAAGGCCAGGAATTCATTCGCCTGCGTGGCATCGTGCGGCCGGTGGACATCCGTGCCGATAACACGGTGCTCTCCACTCAGGTGGCAAATGCCCAGGTGGCTTATGGCGGCACCGGCACCCTGGCGCATAGCAGTTCACCCGGATGGGCCACGCGATTCTTTAACAGTCCGCTCTGGCCATTTTAAGCAGGCACAGCGAATTCAGTTGCATGATGGCTCTATGGAGAGGTGGCGTTATGAAAATGACAACAGGCATGGCTAAGCTGCACTTGTCCCGGCGCGCCCGGGAATCAGCTGTGCGTCCTATTGCCGGTAGCGTCTGGCCCGGGGTGCTGGTGCTGCTCACCGTGCTGCTGGCCATGCTGCTGAGTCGCGAAGTAATGGCCAATCCCAATGGTGGTGAGCGGGTGCGCGACCTGGCCTCGGTGGCTGGTGTCCGCAGCAACCAACTGATCGGTTACGGCCTGGTGGTGGGCCTGGATGGCACCGGCGATCAGACCACTCAGGCGCCGTTTACCGCGCAGAGCCTGGGCAACATGCTGGGACAGTTGGGTGTAACTATTCCGCCCGGTGTCAGTCTGCAATCCAAGAATGTGGCGGCGGTGGTGATTCATGCGGATCTGCCGGCCTTTGCCAAACCCGGGCAGAAATTCGACATCACCGTGTCTTCCATTGGTAATGCTGCCAGCCTGCGCGGTGGCAGCTTGCTCATGGCGCCGCTACGCGGTGCGGACGGCCAGGTATATGCGATTGCGCAAGGCAATCTGGTGGTGGGTGGTTTCGGTGCCGGCGGCCAGGACGGCTCCCGGGTGACGGTGAATATTCCCAGTGTGGGTCGAATTCCGGCCGGTGCCTCGGTGGAGCGGGAAGTGCCCACGGCATTTGCCCAGGGTGACAGCCTCACCCTGAACCTGAACCGCGCCGACTTCACCACCGCGCGCCGCCTGGCAGAAGTGATCAACGATACCTTTGGCACAGATACCGCGCTGGCATTGGATGCGGTATCGGTGCGCGTGCGTGCGCCGCTGGATCCGGGGCAGCGGGTGAGCTTTGTCTCCGTGCTGGAAAACCTGCACGTGCAACCCGGCGAGTTGCCAGCGCGGGTAATCGTCAATGCGCGCACCGGCACCATTGTGATGGGTGGCAGCGTGCGCGTGTTACCGGCTGCGGTTTCCCATGGCCGCCTGACGGTCACCATTACCGAACACTATGATGTGGAACAGCCGCTGCCATTCTCCCGCGGCGAAACTGTGGTGACACCGCGCACGGATATAGATATCAGCGAAGGCGGCTCCAGCATGTTTCCGTTCGGCCCAGGCACCTCCCTGGATGACATTGTGCGCGCGGTGAACAATGTGGGTGCCGCCCCCGGTGATCTGGTGGCAATTCTCGAAGCCCTGCATCAGGCCGGCGCACTGCGCGCCGAGTTGATAGTGATCTAGGCCATGAGTCTGCCAACCGACGCCAGCACCGCGCTGTCCATGGCCGACTTTGCCGGCCTGGCGCAATTGCGGCGTGATGCCCAGGCGCAGTCGCCCAGTGCCATCCGGGAGGCGGCAAAACAGTTTGAAGCCCTGTTCATCAATAGCCTGCTGAGCCAGATGCGGCAGACCAACGCGGTTTTCGACAGTGGTCTGTTTGATCGCGACAACATGCGTATCCATGAACAGATGTATGACAGCCAGCTGGCCCAGGTGCTGGCCGGCAAGGGCATTGGTTTGGCCGATGCCATAGCGCGGCAATTGGGTGATACCAGCTTGCCGGCCGGCATTGGCGGCAGCCCCCGGCCACTGTCGGTGACACCGCCGCCGGCACTGGCGGCACTGCGCCTGCAGGGCGCCACCACGCAGGCAGCACAGTCCCCGGCAGCCAAGGCCTTCCAGCCGGATTCACCCGCAGAATTTGTCGCGGCACTCTGGCCCCATGCCCAGGTTGCGGCTGCCGAGTTGGACATAGATCCCCAGGTATTGGTGGCCCAGGCGGCCTTGGAATCCGGCTGGGGTCAGGCCATGATCCGCCATCCGGACGGGCGGCCCAGTTTCAACCTGTTCGGCATCAAGGCCGGCGCAGACTGGCAGGGGGAACGGGTACAGGTCAGTACCCTGGAATTCGTGGACGGCGCCTTTGAGCGCCAGCGCGAGCCTTTCCGGGCCTACCCGGATCTGGCCAGCGCCTTTGCCGACTATGTGCAGCTCATCGGTCAGCGCGCCCGGTATGAACATCTGCCTGGCACGCAGGATGCGGCCGCCTATGCCCAGGGCCTGCAGGCTGCGGGCTATGCCACGGATCCGGATTACGCCAGCAAGATCATCGGCATCCTGCAGCGCGGCCTGCCCGGTCTGACCCGGACTCAAGATTCACCACTGTTGGCCGATACCCAGATCAGTAACGTTCGCAACCCCATGGGTAGCGGACCCGGAGTTGACTTATGAGCGGCATTCTCGGCGTTGGCACCTCGGCCCTGCTGGCTTATCAGCAGGCCATGCGGGTGACCGGCCACAATATTGCCAATGTGGGCACTGACGGCTACACCCGGCAGCGCCTGGATCTGGTCACGCGGGTGCCGGACTACAAGGGCTTTGGCGCCCTGGGTACGGGCGTCAACGCTGCCAATGTCACCCGGGTGATGGATCAGTTCGTGGAGCAAAGTCTGAACACGAACATGACCGCCGAGGCCTATCATCGCACTTTCTATGATTTCACCCGCCAGCTGGACAATCTGTTGGGCGATCCCAATGCCGGCCTGGCGCCGGCGCTGTCGCGCTTTTTCGGCGCCGTGCAGGATCTGGCCAATGACCCCACCTCCACCGCCGCACGTCAGCAACTGATCACCGAAGGCCAGTCCCTGGTGGACAGGTTCAGCCAGATTCAGGGTCGGGTGCAGGATCAGATCAGTATTGCCAACGGCCGCATCGGCAGCACCGTCAATGAAATCAACGAGCTGGCCCGGGGCGTGGCGGAGATGAACCGGCAGATCGTGGAAGTGCGCGGTCGCAGTGGTGGCCGGGCGCCCAATGATCTGCTGGATCAGCGCGAGCGTCTGGTGCGGCAACTGTCCGAGCGGGTGGCCGTAACCACGGTGGCCCAGGAAGACGGCAGCCTGAATGTCTTTATCGGTCAGGGCCAGTCCCTGGTGGTGGGACAGCAGGCCACCCAGCTCTATGCCCAGCCCATGGATGCAGATCCCACGCGATTGGATATCAGCTTTCGCACCGCCAGCTCCATGGTGGTGGTGACCGATTTCCTCTCCGGCGGCAGCCTGGGCGCCATGCTGGATTTGCGCGAGAACCTGTTTGATCCGGCATTGAACAACCTGGGGCAAGTCGCCTTGGGCTTGATGCAAAATTTCAATGCGTTGCACGCGGGCAACATGACCCTGGATGGTCAGTTGGCCGGTGACTTCTTCCGCATGCCCGAGCTGCCGGTGACCGCGGCGCGCAGCAACAGTGCCAGCGGCTTACCGGACCTCAGCTTACTGGACGCCAACGCGCTGCGCGCATCTGATTATGAATTGCGTTTTGATGGCAGCGACTGGCAGCTGCGCCGCCTCAGCGATGGGGTTGCCATCGCCAGCCTGGCGCCTGGTGCGGTGCATGATTTCGATGGGCTGCGTCTGGATCTTACCAACGTGACGGCGGAAGCCGCCGGCGACAGTTATCGCTTGCAGCCCATGCGTGTAAGTGCAGATCTGGGTGTGGCCATCAATCAGCCACGCCAGGTGGGCGCCGCGCTGCCCATCCAGGTGCAACCGGATATGGGTAACCAGGGCAATGTGCAGGTGCAGCAGTTGCGTATCAGCGATCCCACGGATGCGGATTTGCGCACACCCCTGAACATCGTCTTCAGCGCCGGTGAATACCTGGTAGATGGCAACCCGGTGCCCTTGGATCCTTCTGGCGATACCCTGATTGAATACAACGGTTGGTCGTTGGTGCTGCGTGGCACGCCTGCGGAAGGTGACAGCTTTGCGCTGTTCGATAATGCCGGCGCCGTGGGTGACAATCGTGGCGCCTTGGCCCTGGCGGGTCTGGCCAGCCAGCGCGTGCTCAATGATGGTACTTCCACCCTGAGTGAAGCCTATGCCGGCCTGGTGGCGGATGTCGGCATCAAAAGTCAGCGCGCCAATCTGAATGCCGATGTGCATTCGCGTCTGGCCGATGAAGCCCGGGCGCAACGAGAAACCATCAGTGGCGTCAATCTCGACGAAGAAGCCGCCAACCTGATCAAGTTCCAACAAGCCTATCAGGCTGCGGCCCAGGTGGTTGCCACCGCCAGCATCATGTTCGATAGCCTGCTGGCTGCGGTCAGACGTTAAACGAGGCACTTATGCGTATTTCCACCGCTCAGATTTTCAATAATGGCCTCAGCGCCATTACCCGCGCCCAGAGCGATGTGGCCCGCACCCAGCAGCAGTTGGCCACGGGCAAACGCATACTGGCACCCTCCGATGATCCCAGCGGCGCGCTGCAAGTGCTGAAGATGCGTGAACGCATTGCGTCAGTGGAGCAATATGATCGCAACGCCACGGCCGCCAAGGCGCGACTTTCTTTTGAAGAAACAGTGCTGGTGGGCATGGGAGATTCCATGCAGCGGGTGCGTGATCTTACCTTGCAGGCCGTGAACGCCACACAAACGGATGAGTCTCGCGCCGCCCTGGCCCAGGAAATAAAACTGATCAGTGCCAGCCTGCTGGATGCCGCCAATGCCAAGGACGTCAACGGTGAATACATGTTTGCCGGCTTCCGTACGGCCTCGCAGCCGTTCGTGCGCGATCCCCAGCAGCAGGTGATGTATTTGGGTGACGGCGGTGACCGCCGCGTGGCACTCTCGGATGATCGCACCCTGGCCATTGGTCACAGCGGCATGTTGCTGATGCATGTGCCCAGGGGTAATGGTCAGTTTGTGGTGCAACCGGACGTTGCCAACACGGGCACTGGCCGGGTAGCAGCCGCAGAAGTGACCAACCCGTTGCAGGTGGATCAAAGCGGTTACCGCATCGAGTTTCCCACTGCCGACAGCTTTGAAGTCTATGATGTCGACGACAACCTGGTGCAGGGTGGCACCTTTGCCAGCGGGCAAGCGATTGATATCGATGGCCGCCGTATCGTGATCAGCGGCGCGCCAGCAGCGGGCGACAGCTTCCAGGTGGAACCTGCCGGCACGGTATCCATCTTTCAGACCCTGGATGATTTGGTAACGGCGCTGGAAACCCCACGCCCGGATACAGGCGCCATGGCACACTTCCTGGCGGCCACGGACATGGCGCTGATGAACATCGATCAGAGCATGTCCAGATTGCTGGAGATGCGCACGGATGTGGGCGGGCGCCTGAACAGCATTGAAAGCCAGGATGTGGTGAATCAGGATCAGCTGCTGCAGTTACAGACCATGCTGTCGGCGGTGGAGGATCTGGACTATGCGGAAGCCATCAGCCGCTTCACCCTGCAGCAGGTGACGTTGCAGGCGGCGCAGCAGACGTACGCACAGATGGGGCGGATGTCGTTGTTTGATTATTTGCGGTAACTCATTCTCAGTCCCGGTTTCCACGGTAATGGTGGTAGAGCGGAACATGGGTTTTGTGCGAAAACGGCTTGCTTGCGCAATCTAAAAGTCGGCGTATGATCCGCCACTTCGATTCCTCCGTTTAGCGAGCCGTCCAGAGAATGCGGGCAGCCCCAATCGTTCATTTAGTAGGCTGGAGCCTGCTCGGGTTGGCGCTGCTGATGCTGATTCCCACCATATACGGCCTTTGGCATGCGGAGGCAGATACAGAAGCCTTTTTGCTGGCGATGGCCTTGGTTGCCATATTAGGGCTTGTCTGTTGCATCACAACTCGGGATGCAACCATTAACATCCATCCTAGGCAGGCTTTTATCCTGACCTGCGCCGTCTGGCTGGCCGTATCTTCCTGTGGCGCCATCCCATTGATGTTGATTGGGCATATTACCTATACCGACGCTTTTTTCGAAAGCATGTCCGGTATTACCACTACGGGTTCGACCGTGTTGAGCGATCTTGACAGTATGCCGGGCGCAATTCTGCTTTGGCGCTCTCTGCTGCAGTGGGTCGGAGGATTGGGATTTGTTCTTACAGCAGTGGCGATCCTGCCGTTTCTCGGTGTGGGCGGCATGCGGCTGTTCCAAACCGAGTCATCCGAGTGGTCGGAAAAATCGATTCCGCGCACGCGTACCATGGCGTTGTCTATCGCCGGCATCTACGCGGGATTGACATTTTTCTGTGCCATCGCTTACTGGTTGGCGGGAATGTTGCTGTTCGATGCCATTAATCATGCAATGACTACTTTGGCCACCGGCGGTTATTCCACCTACGATGCCTCTATGGGACATTTTGAGTCCCCCCTGATCCACTGGATCGCCGTTTGCTTCATGATCCTTGCTGCCTTGCCATTTGTTCGCTATATCCAGCTTCTGCGTGGAGATCAGAGCAATTTATGGCAAGACGAACAGGTAAAGGGGTTTTTGTGGTTGATCGTTGTAATCATTCTCGCCTTAACCCTATGGCTTTGGCTGAGTCAGCAAATAAGCTTGTTTTCAGCCCTCACCGCTGTGGCGTTCAATGTGGTCTCGGTGGTCACCACCACCGGTTATGCCTCCGAGGACTATGGAGCCTGGGGTGGTTTTGCGGTGATGGCATTCTTTTATCTAATGTTCGTGGGCGGCTGCTCTGGCTCGACAAGTGGCTCATTGAAAATTTTTCGCCTGCAGATTGGCTGGCGCGTAATCGCGCGGCAATTGAAAGTGCATATTCACCCACGCGGTGTGTTTAATCTGGAATACAATCAGCGACCAATTGATCAAGATGTGATTCGCTCGCTGGTAGGCTTTTCGTTTGCCTTCTTCATGACCATTGCGTTGCTGGCCCTGCTGTTGGCATTGATGGGCCTTGATTTCATAACCAGTCTTAGTGCGGCGGCTACCGCAGTCACCAATGTTGGCCCTGGCTTGGGCGATATTGTCGGACCAGCTGGTAACTTCAGCAGCCTGCCCGTTGTGGCCAAGTGGGCGCTGTCACTGGGCATGCTTCTGGGTCGCCTGGAGATAATCACGGTGCTGGTATTGTTCAGTGCCCACTACTGGCGAAGCTGAGAATTTCTTGAGTCAGTAAGTATCCGAGGCAGGGATGCCGAGGATAAGCCCCCAAAATTGCCAGACAAACACAGAAAAGCAAAAAAATTGTGACCCAGCCCCCAATTTCCCCTAAAGCCAAATTCGATTAAGCCGATAACTCCCCTGACAGCGGCTCAGTTAAGCCGCCACGGAGACCCCGCCACCGGCGGCGGTTAACTGAAGCAACCAGACTAAAGTACCAGGAGTACCCCATGTCTCAGGTAATCAACACCAACGTGATGTCGCTGAACGCACAGCGCAACCTGGCAACCACCGGTGGCCAGTTGGCGCAGTCGCTGCAGCGCCTGTCATCTGGTCTGCGCATTAACAGCGCCAAGGATGACGCGGCGGGGCTGGCGATTTCCCAGCGTTTTACCACCCAGATCCAGGGCCTGAACCAGGCCATCCGTAATGCCAACGACGGTATTTCGCTTGCCCAAACGGGTGAGGGTGCGTTGCAGGAAGTGAGCAACAACCTGCAGCGGATCCGTGAGCTGGCGGTACAGGCGGCCAACGCCACCAACTCCGAGTCCGACCGGGCGGCCCTGAACGCCGAAGTGCAGCAGCGGCTGGCTGAGATCGACCGGATCTCCTCCCAGACCAGTTTCAATGGTCAGCGCATCCTGGATGGCAGCTTCGGTAACGCCTCCTTCCAGGTGGGCGCCAACGTGGGCCAGACCATCAGTGTGGAACTGGAAGCCAGCACCCGCCTTTCAGCCATGGGCGGCGTGGCTTCAGTGGCCTCCACGGACATCGCGGATGCCTTTACGACAACAGGTGGCAGCGCCGCCAGTGTGACTTCGGCAGCCATTAGCAGCTTCGATTTCAGTGCTGGTACGCCTGCTGATCCCGGCTCGGCTGCCTTTGTCAGTTCCGGTGCCATCACTGACTTCGACTTCTCGCAAGCATTCGCTGGTGGTTCGTTTGCCACGGATACGGTAACGGTAACCGACTATCAAGGTGCTGCAGAGGTCACTCTGGATGTTGACGGTATCGGCATTACCCTTGATGCGGACTATGGTTCCGTCGACGGTGTGCGCGGCGCGATCCAGACACAGCTGGACACTGCCTCCGCCGGTGCTTTTGCAGGCCATTACAGCGTTACCGAATCTGGTGGCGTTATTACTATCACCAAAACTGCGTTGGCGGCTGACCCGACAGACGCAGTCGTGGTGGATAACGTTGCAGGTACCAGCGCAGCCGAATTCACTGGCGGTGCCGGTGGTTCAGCTGGACAGGAAGCCACAGCGGTCAGCTTCACCGTTGATGGCGAGGCTGTGGTGCTGAACACCAACCTGGGCACCTCCGCGGCCCTGGTGGAAGCCGTACGCACGGCCCTGGGCGAAAACGCCGACGGCAGTGATCCGGCAGAGTACGTGGTGAGCTTTGCGGACGATGTGTTGACCATTGAGCGGGTGGCAGTTGGCGAAGATGCCATCGCCATCGGTGGCGCCGATGCCGCCTTTATGGGTGGTCCTTCCAGCATTGGTGAAGATGCCGACCCCGGTACGCCGGACAACTCGGTAAGCTTCTCGGTGGATGGTGCTG
>JBJHDG010000013.1:0-7089 GCA_050486425.1 Pseudomonadales bacterium
CACCAGGGCAGGGAGCAAAGTCGGTGACCAGTTGCTGGGTCAGAGGCACCGCCACCCGGGTATCCACCGCCAGGACAGCGCCCAAGCAGGCTTCGGTCTGCTCAGTCAGCAGGCGGCAGAACGCCGCCTCCGGTAACGCCAGCCGCGCCTGGGCCAGCGCTGGCGGCTGCGACCAGACCAGCGACACAAAATGGCGCCCTTGCCGTGATGGCAGGGGCAGTAACGCCAAGGGCCCGGTGTGCAGAAAACGTTGGCGCGCGCAGCCAGCATGGGGCTGGCTGGTTTCCACCACGCAGGCCAGGGCCTGATGACCGGTGGCATGGGTGGTTGCCGGCAGCGCCAGCAGCTGGCGCACCGCCGACTGGGCACCATCGGCAGCCACCACCAGCCGCGCCTGGATACCTGTGGCGCCCAGCGCCAGCAGCGCTGGCACACTGGGCTGAGGCGGTGTCAGTGCGGTCAGGCTGTCGCAGTACCAATGGATATTGGGATGCGCGCTGGCCCGCGCCCACAGCGCCCTGGCCAGTCGGCTCAGGGACAGGATCCAGCCCAAGGTGGTGGCACCGGCTTGGGCTGCGGCGAAATGCAGACGGGCGGTGCCGGTATCCTCCCAGACTTCCACACGGTCAAAAGCGCAGGCATCCAGCAGCTCCATGGCGTCATCGCGCCACACCGACAATGACGCCAGCAGGGCTTGGGAGGCGGGATTCAGTGCCACTGTGCGGGCATCAAAACCAAATTGGCCCTGCACAATTTCCGGCGCCCGACGATCAATCAGCGCCACCTGCAAGCCCAGCTCCGCCAGCACCAGGGCAGCAGCACTGCCCACCGGCCCGGCACCCACCACGGCCACATCAAAGGCAGTTGTTGCTGTATTCATATCTTCTTGCATCTGCGCATCCAGGCTTCGATATCGGCAATGGTTTTCGGCGCCTCGGCGGTAAGCACATCCGGCGCCTGGCGCGTCACCAGCAATTCATCCTCGATGCGGATGCCCATGCCACGAAAGGCGGCGGGAATATCCGCGGCATCCGGCACATAAATGCCGGGCTCGATGCTGAGCACCATTCCGGGTTCCAACACACGCCAGGCGTCACCCACCTGGTATTCCCCCACATCATGGACATCCAGTCCCAACCAGTGGGTACTGCGATGTACGCAGAACCGGCGATAACTGCCACTGGCCAGGATTTCAGCCACCGAACCCTTGAGTAGCCCCAGCGCCTGCAAACCTTCAATCATCATGGCCAGCGCCACCTGATGCGGGTCATTGATGGTATTGCCGGGGATGGCAACATCAATGGCCGCTTGCTGCGCCTGCAACACCACTTCATACAGCGCGCGCTGGGGGCCGCTGAAACGCCCACTCACCGGAAAGGTACGGGTGAGATCCGCGGCATAGTGCGCATACTCACAGCCGGCATCAATGAGCACCAGATCCTGCTCCCGCAACAAGCCACTGTTGGCCGTGTAATGCAGCACGCAAGCGTTGCGGCCGGCTGCCACCATGCTGGGATAGGCAGGAAAGCGCGCGCCCTGACGCATGAATTCATGCAGGATCTCAGCTTCCAGCAACAGCTCCGGCAGGCCCGGTGCCGCCGCGCGCATGGCCCGGGCGTGAGCCGCCACGCTGATGCGGGCCGCCTCACGCAGCAAACGTTGCTCGGCGGCGGATTTATACAGCCGCAAATCATGCAACTGGTGGGTAAGCGGCTGAATGCCGCCATGAGCCAGACTGCCATCGGGATGGCGCAGATGTGGCAGCCAGCGCAGCAGTTCCTGATCGAACTCCGGGTGCTGCCCCAGATCCAGATAGATGCGACTGCTGTTTTCCAGCAGCCCAGGCAGGATGTCTGCCAGATCGGCGCTGGGGAAGGCATCGTCCAGCCCCAGCGCTGTGCTGGCGCGTTCCGGACCCAGGCGCTCGCCGTGCCAGCGCTCATCCTCGGCATCCCGCTCCGCGCAGAACAGGATGCTCTGGCCATGGCGGCGACCGGGCGCTAGCACCAGCAGTGCATCCGGTTCGGTAAAGCCGGTGAGATAATAAAAATCACTGTCCTGGCGGAAGTGGTATTCGGCGTCCCGGTTGCGATAGCGGCGCCGGGCGCCAGGAATCAGCGCCACGCCATCGGGCACCAGCAGCTGCATCAGGCGCTCTCGCCGCCGCCGATACTCAGCGACGGGTATCAAGCATCCTCCTCGCTGGCCCAGCGCAAATTCAGCACGGCGGCGCGCAGGTATTCCACCAGCTCCACAAAATCTGCTTCCGCGCCCTCCGCCTCGGCATCCGCCAACTCGGCGTCGGCATCGACCTCGGCGATACGGGCCAGATCGCGCAGGATTTCCGCAGCCATGGGAGAAAGGGCGGATTGCTCTACCAGGGCACCGTAACCCGCCATAAAACCGCTGCACCAGTCGGCCAGCGCCCAGATCCGATCCTGCAAGGCCGCTTCGTCATCCGGCAACAAAGGCGTGAATCCCAAATCCGCTTCCGCCAGCGCCAACTCTCCCGCCTGGATAAAGGCATGCAGCGGCTGATCTGCCGACAGCGCTTCTGCCTCACCGCTGTCCTGCAGCCAGGGCGCCAGCTGATGGTCGTCTCCCAACAGGGCCGCCAGACAGCGCAGCCGCAGTGCCGGTTCAGCATGAGGTTCGGCGCAGGCCAGGCCGCAAATCAGGCCATGCAGCTCCGCCACTTCCACCCCGTCCGGCAACGCCAGCGCCAATTCCGCTAAATCCATGGACACTTGCTTCCTCCCCCGGCAGATATGCACCTGTATCTGCTGCCGGCTATGCTAACACCGATCCCGGCGGGCACTGCGCACCAGCCACCAGCCCATTCGTTGACCATCAGCCGTACCGGGCTCTATATTGACGCCCAGCCAGCTGATAACCCAGCTGACAACAACCATGGGACCCCGAATGCCCGCTGCCAACCTGGAAGCCCTGGAACAGAAGATTGAAGAGCTCATCCGGCTCTGCGATCTGTTGGCCAGGGAAAACAAGGCCCTGCGCAGTCAGCAGCAAACCTGGACCACCGAGCGTGCGCGCCTGATTGAAAAAAACGAACTGGCCAAATCCAAAGTTGAATCCATGATCAGTCGACTGAAATCCCTGGAGCAGGATTCGTGACCGGCAAAACTCAAACCATCAGCGTGCGTATACTGGACAAGGATTATCAGGTTGCCTGCCCTGAGGATGAAATCGACGCGCTGAATGCTTCTGCACGTCTGCTGGATCAGCAAATGCGCAGCATTCGCGACTCAGGAAAAGTGTTGGGCGCGGATCGCATGGCGGTAATGGCAGCACTGAATCTTGCGCATGAACTGGTGCAGAGCCGTGGCGCAGAACATTATGGCGAAAGAGAAGTAACGAAGCGACTGGAAGCCATGCACAAGCGATTGGATGCAGCGTTGGCAACACACAGACAGTTGAGTTTGTAACCCGCCTGCAAAACCCGCCCAAATACAAAGCAAAACGCCAATTTTCTGACGGGTTTTCAGTTGCCCAGCGGCCAGAAGTTGTTTATAGATACCACTGTTCGCAGGCGAAATGCAATCTGTTGACCGGGTTTAACTCAGGCTATAATCGCTCTCGATCTCCTGGGGTGCTCGCCAGTTGGTGCAGTCCTTGAGCCGTTAGAGAAACCTAAGGAGGATCTGGCGACTTTGCCTGTGTGCATGTCCGCGGCCGCGGAACGCCTGTGGCACAGCCTGGCTCCTCCGCCTTGAACCGTAACGGTTCAGGGCAGACCAAACAGCGGCATCACCGGGAGATTTTTATTGCTTATCCTGCCACCTGCGCCGGTTAAAGTTTCCACTGGCAACTGGCCACCGCTGCCTACCGCCCTGACCACAGCGCCCAGAACCAAACTGCGCCGTCATTTTCGTCAGCTGCGCCGCCAGTTATCTCCCGTTTGTAGACACAGGCACGCCCTGGCGTTGGTGCGTCAGGTACGCTGTAGTGGCCTGCTGCTCTGCCATCGCCGGGTTGGCCTGTATCTGGCAAACAGTGCCGAGGGCGAGCAGGATCCAGGCCCGCTGCAACTGCTGTTGGAGCAACTGGGGATCATGACCGCGCTACCCGTGGTGAAACAGAACGAGCTGCACTTCTACGCCTATCGCAGCGGCCAGCCGCTGCTACCCAACCGCTTTGGCATTGGTGAACCCGCCATGGACATGGCGCCACCGATCGCACTGCTGAGCCTGGACCTGGTGTTTGTACCCCTGGTGGCCGTGGACCAACAGGGGTACCGTTTGGGCATGGGCGGAGGCTTCTATGACCGCAGCTTCAGCCTCGGCCATCCGCAGCGGCGTCGGCCCCTGCTGGTTGGCCTGGCCCACGAGCTGCAGCGGGTGGCAGCACTGCCCCATGAAGCCTGGGATGTACCCCTGGACGCCCTGATCACGGAAGCTGGGCGCTATGCGTTCAGTCGCCGGGGCCAGCGCTTCGGCGAAATGCCGGTGCCCACGCAAGTAACCACTGGGGGAGGCTGACGATGGCGGTACGTACCATCTTGCGCATGGGCCACCCCATTCTGCGCCAACCTGCTGTGCCCATGACCGCAGAGGAGCTGGGTAGCCCACAAACCCGGCAGCTCATCGCCGATATGGTAGAAACCCTGCAAGCGTACGGCGGCATTGGCCTGGCGGCACCCCAGATTGGCGTCTCCAAACGTCTGGCCATCATTGCCATTACTGGCGGTCCCAGTCGCTACGGCGATATCCCCCCCATGCCCCTGACCGTATTTGCCAATCCCAGTATTGAAGTGTTGCCCGGACCCAGCGCCGGGTACTGGGAAGGTTGTCTGTCGGTACCAGGATTACGCGGCTTTGTGGAGCGCCCCCAGCACATCCGGGTGCGTTATCAACAGCTTGATGGCCAGTCCCAGGAGCTGGTGTTGCAAGGTTTTCTTGCCACCGTGTTTCAACATGAATTCGATCACCTGGACGGGCATCTGTATTTGGACCGCATGCAGGATATGCAGAAGCTGATGTTTGAGGCGGAGTATCAGCAGTTCGTGGAGGGCATGGTGCTTTGATTGAACCTGTGCTGGTTCTGCTACCGGGGTTGGACGGCAGTGGCGCTTTCTTTGCGCCGCTGATCGCGGCCTTGCCGACAGATACGCAGATACAGGTTATCGCCTATCCACCGGACGAAGTGATGTCATTGAACGCCTACGCTGATCATGTGGCCGAGCGTCTTCCCAGGGCACCCACGGTGGTATTGGCAGAATCCTTTTCCAGCCTGGTGCTGCTACAGCTGCTATCACGCCAGGCGTATCCGCAAGTTCAGGCGGTGATTTTTTCTGCCGGGTTCGCCAAGGCGCCGCAACCTAACCTGCCACGCATTGCACCCCTATTACCCATTGCCGCGCGGATGCTACCACTCAGCCCTATGTGGGCCACCCAGTACTTTTGCATAGATACGGCGCATAAGGCATTGGCCAAACAGATTATGCAACAGATGCAAGCGCTGTCTGCTGCTGTACTGTCACAGCGTTTGCGCATCTTGGCAGCTCCACCGTCGTTTTCGCCTCAACCACTACCTGCGACACTGCTCCAGGCGGAGCATGATCGGCTGGTTTCCGCAGATGCAGGCTTGGCGCTGACGGCCCACTTTCCTGCGCTCAATGTTGTCCGGATACCAGGGCCCCATATGTTGCTACAAACAAGAGCTGCTGAATGCGCTTATTACATTCAACAAATAATAAAGGATAAGGCATGCGAACCAGCGGCGCTGGACGCGCAGCTGACATCGAAATAACCAGAAGTAAGCATCAAGAAAATAGAGGATGGATAATGAGATCTATATTTGTGCTGATGATGCTGCTCAGCTGCCAACTTCTGAGCACGGCTTTGCGCGCGGAAGAACAAGCATCTTCCCATCACGAACTGGCCACTTATCTTGATGCCCTGGTGGCTACTCAGCTCAGAACACAAAATCTGGCGGGGCTGACGGTCGCCGTCGTGCAAGCAGACACACCGGTAATCCTGAAAGGCTACGGCATGGCTGACATTGCCAAAAGCAGCACGGTTTGGCCGAGTCAGACTTTTTTCCGCATTGGCTCCATTTCCAAAACCTTTACCTGGACCGCCGCCATGCTCTTGGTGGAACGCGGACAACTGGATCTGGATGCTGATGTGAACAACTACCTCAAACAGGTTCGCGTCAATCCAGCCTTCGATCGACCGGTCACCATGCGACATCTGATGGCGCATCGGGCCGGCTTTGAGGACTCTATGCAGTTGTTCAGCGTCGCAGATTTTGATAATCGCAGTTTGGCTGAGCTGCTCAGCGCTCATCAGCCCGTCCGAGTATTCCCACCCGGACAAACCTCTGCCTATTCCAACTGGGGTTCCGCTCTGGCAGCCCAGATTATTGCCGATATTACCGGACGGGACTACGCAGACTTTATTACGGAAGAACTGCTGAATCCGCTGGGCATGTACAACACCAGCTTAGTGGCACCGACGAACATGGCGGAGAACCGACGCCAACAACTGGCAACCGGCTACAAACCGGCGCAGGGTGCATTGGCGCTACAGGAATATATGCAACTCGGTGCCTATTGGCCAGCTGGCGGCATGGCATCCACCGCCAGCGACATGGCGCGTTGGATGCGCTTTCACCTCAATGAAGGCGCTATTGATGAGGTGCGGCTCATGCAGCGCAGCACCCATCGCCTGATGTGGTCACGACCCTTCAACGATCGCCCAGAAGCCGCAGACATGGTGCACGGCTTTGCCAACCGGCAGTTTCGCAGCGTGCAGACCTTTGAACATGCAGGTGGCACCGCTGCCTTCATGTCCAATATGGTGCTGGTGCCGGCGCTGGACTTGGGCATTTTTCTTTCCAGCAACAGCGCCCAAGCAATCCCTACTGTAATGCAGGTGCCGGATCTGTTGCTGGATCATTTATTGGGGTACAACTACGAACCCAGACTCGTGCCCAACGCGCCGGAAAACACAACACTGGCCGACTACGCCGGCACCTATCTGCCGAATCGACGTGTATTCACCAGTTTCAGCACCATTCAGGGTGCGATCAACAGTGCGCGGGTAACACCCGTGGCCGCGGACAGCCACA
>JBJHDG010000013.1:7099-16960 GCA_050486425.1 Pseudomonadales bacterium
CGTCAGCAGCATGGGTCAGCAATTTCTCTTGCGCCAATTACCCGCACATACGGATTTGTTCGAAAGCGAAAGTGGTCAGCGTGTACAGTTCCTTCGAGATGCCAGCGGCGCAGTGCAGGGATTTTCCGATCCCTCGGGCTACATGAGCTTGAGCAAAACCGCTGGGCTGTCCTCACCGCGGATGCTGCAAGCTGCATTCGGTTTCGCCTTGCTCCTTAGTATCAGCAAACTGATCGGTAGTTACAGACGCCTGGGTCGCGGCGAAGACTGGGGCTTTGCGGCGCGCATCGCCTCCAGCCTGGGCAGCTTTGCCGCGCTGTCCATGCTGGCGCTGGTGGCGGCTCTGGGGATTTTAATCAACAGCCTCATGCCCTTTGATATAAGCGGCCTGGTGGGTCAGTACCCCACCACGGCCATGACGCTGGTGCATTATGCTGGCTGGCTGGTAGCGGCAGCGGCGCTGGGCGCGGGAATCTCGCTCTGGCCTACCTGGTTCGGATCCGGATGGGGACTGCTGCGACGCCTGCATCAAAGCCTGCATGCACTGGCCATGTTGTTGCTGGCTTGTCTGCTATGGCATTGGAAACTGTTCGCAGCCCCCCTGGTTTAGCCGCCAGGATGCACCAGGCCGCGATTAGCGCGGATCGATCTCCGATACGTACAAGCGGGCGCGGACCATCTCATCGCCATAAGTGCCTACCCAAATGTTGTAAAGCCCGGATTTCGCGTTGGGGATGACCACAATCGGATCCAGATCACCGTAACCATCATCATCACAGCGCCAACTGGCATTAGGCAGATTCACCAGGAGCAAGGTGTCTTTATCACTGGTGGCGTAGATGTAAAGCGTACGCTTGCCGTTACCCTCATAGGTAAGATTCAGGTCTGGGCGTTGGGACGCATGGCCTTGATTACATTCCGACGCGGAGACCTGGATGCGTGTTGCACCACCAGCGGTCAAATCCAACGTGTGCGGATCCGGCAGGAAACCACCCTGTAAGGTAACCCAGCCATAATAGGGTTCTTCCGTGAGACTTTGCGCGGAAGCGACAAAGGATACCGTAAGCAGCAGGCACAGAAATGCTGATCTCATGTTTGTTTCCCAGCAGTTGGCAATAAGCGGCTGCCAGGACGGTGCGGGCTGGCATCAGGCAAAGCATAGCAGCACATGGCTATGGCTCCAGCCCGCCGGAATTACAATTTGGTCATCGTGACTTCGGTTTGAACTTCTGCTTGAACTTCGGCTTGAACTTCGATTTTGGTTTGGTACGGGCGCCAATACCTTCGCTCGCGCTGGGTTGGGGTGGCAAACCCGTATGCTGGGTAAGGATTTTCTTCCCCCCCTGTTGCGCTTGCCAGTTGGCCGGCTGCCGGGGTGGAATCAGGTGCTTCTTGCTATAGCCGATCAAGTCGGATCGGCCCATGGCACGCAGTGCATCCCGCAGCAGCGGCCAATTGGCAGGATCATGGTAACGCAAAAAAGCCTTGTGCAGACGCCGCTGCCGACCGCTCTTGACGATGGCAACTTCCTCAGAATCGCGCCCCACACGATGTAGGGGATTTTTCCCCGAATAATACATGGCGGTAGCGTTGGCCATGGGTGAAGGGTAAAAGGTTTGTACTTGGTCGGCGCGAAAGCCGTTGTGCTTAAGCCAGAGTGCCAACTGCAGCATATCTTCATCCCGCGTGCCTGGATGCGCTGCAATAAAATAGGGAATCAGATATTGCTGCTTGTCGGCTTGACGTGAATACTTTTCGAACAGCGCTTTGAACTTGTCATAGCTGCCAATACCTGGCTTCATCATCTTGCTTAGCGGACCGGTTTCGGTGTGTTCAGGTGCAATTTTCAGGTAACCACCCACATGGTGCGTCACCAACTCCTGCACATAGGCCGGAGTTTCCACCGCCAAGTCATAACGCAATCCCGAGGCAATAAGCACACGCTTGATACCAGGCAGCTGCCGCACGTCACGATACAGATGAATCAACGGCGTTTGATCGGTATCCAGATTCTTGCAAATTCCTGGATAAACGCAGGATAGGCGCCGACAATTCTGTTCGATAGTTTTCGATTTGCAATTCAGGCGCCACATGTTGGCGGTCGGACCGCCCAGATCTGAAATGGCGCCGGTAAATCCGGGAGTCTTGTCCCGAATCGCCTCCACCTCCCGCACAATGGAATCCTGGGAGCGGCTTTGAATGATGCGGCCTTCATGCTCGGTAATGGAGCAGAACGAGCAGCCGCCAAAGCAGCCGCGCATGATATTTACCGAGAAGCGGATCATTTCATAAGCCGGAATCTTCGCATCCTGATAGCTGGGATGCGGAACTCGCTGATAGGGTAAATCAAAAACCTGATCCAGCTCTTCAGTGGTCAATGGTAAAGGTGGCGGGTTCAGCCATACCAACTGATCACCGTGCGGCTGCACCAGTGCCCTGGCATTGCCGGGATTGGTTTCCAGATGCAGCACGCGTGCCGCATGAGCATAGAGCACTGGATCCTGCTTGACGCGCTCATAGGCCGGCAACTGAATAACGGTTCGCGCTGGATCCAACTGCGCCTTACGCGCCGCCAACGGGTCAATGATGCGCACCGGCATGGGCGCATCAGGGGCAAGCGCCGGTGTTGCGGTTTCACACTGGGCACTGGTTATCTCGGCATAGGGATTTGGCAATGGCTGCACTGCACCGGGCGTATCCACCTGGCTGGCATCGATGAGCGTCCAGTCTGCCGGCACCTGCTTGCAAACAAATGCCGTGCCCCGCAAATCGCGAATGCTGCTGATGGGTTCACCAGCCGCCAATCGATGCGCCACGGCCACCATCGCCCGCTCGGCATTGCCATACAGCAGCAGATCGGCGCGCGCATCCAGCAGGACTGAGCGGCGAACCTGATCCGACCAGTAATCGTAATGGGCAATACGCCGCAGGCTGGCTTCAATGGAGCCAATGATAATGGGCACATCCTTGAAGGCTTCTCGCACCCGCTGGGCATACACGATCACAGCGCGATCCGGACGCTTGCCGCCCACATTACCGGGCGTATAGGCGTCATCATGCCGCAGCCGGCGATCTGCGGTGTAGCGGTTGATCATGGAGTCCATGTTGCCGGCGGCGACGCCAAAGCAAAGCGTGGGCTGGCCCAACTTTTCGAAATCCGCCGTGGATTGCCAATCCGGCTGGGCGATGATGCCGACACGGAAACCCTGAGCTTCCAGGGTGCGTCCGATCACAGCCATGCCAAAGCTGGGATGGTCCACATAGGCATCACCGGTGACGATGATGATGTCGCAGGCATCCCAACCCAACTGATCCATTTCCTCGCGGCTCATCGGCAGGAAGGGAGCGGGCGTCAGACATTCCGCCCAGTATTTGCGGTAGCCAAACAGATGTGAGGGCGCAACTTGAGACATGGAGGAAAGCGGACTGGCAGGGCAAGGCCACCAGTATAGCTGTTTTCTTACGCCCGGGGTTTAATTAGGGATTATAGAGCGGCTCAAAGGAAAACACCCAGGGCGTACTGGGGTCCACACCTACCCGCACCGCCTTGAGCTCAGGTGCGCCATATACCTGGAGCCGGGTAATGTTGTTGTACAGGGGCGGTTGCGATTCACCGCGACTGACCATGAATGGCTGGTCGATCACCAGATCGTGAAAATCCCCCTGCACCAGCAGCACCGGCTTGCCAAACTCCACACCCAGATCGCGGATAGCCCGGATAATCCAATGATAGGGCCCTTCAAAACCGCCACGTGGCGCAAAGCGGGCAAAGTCACCACCAGGTTGATTGCTGAACAGGCCGGCATGGGTTGCAATCACCACCGCTTTAGCATCCTCCGCCTTGGCCTGGGCGAATACATGCTGCAACCAGGCGACATTGGCCTGATTGCGCTCAATGGCCGCCAATGCCCAATCCCTGTTGTTGATGGTGAAGCCGTTATTGGAACCCACCACATGCACAGTGGCAAAGTGCACATCGCCATGGCGCCAACGCAGGTTTTCAACGTAAGCGGAATAGGCGGCATGAGCGGCATGTACATCTGCCTGCCGCTGCACCGGCATGCGGCGCGCACCCAGGCTTTGTGGCTGGCTGAAGAATATCTGCCGAATCAACGCCAGGCTGCCCAGCGGGTCATCGTAAGAAGTGCTGGCCATGGCCTGGTCGAGCCCGCGCAACGAGCCCAGCAAGCGCAAATCCTCTGGCGTAGCAGCACCTTCCTGCAGGCGGGTCCAGGCCGCAATGGCTTCGGGCTTGCGGCAATCCGTCCACTCATTGTCACCCGGGGTATAGATCAGCGGGTGATCATACTTACCAAACCAATGAAGAATTTCACGATGCGCCGCCTCGGTGCAGACGCGGGCACCCCAGGTGTCGCCAACATGGATGCTGAATGCGGGCGCGCTGGCGTTAATGCGGTTAATCAGGGCTTCGTAGACGGGGTAGTCGGTTGCCGGGTTGTAGGCGGTATCACCAAGAGCAACAAAATGGAATTTTTTTGCGTGGGCAACGCTAACAAATAACAGCAGCACAATCGCAAGCCGCATTTTTTGTTTATGGTTCATAAGCACCACCCTCGTAAATAGGTAAATCGCGCTCGCAACATAGCACAAGCTGGCGCAGCCCGGTCAATAAGCCGCCGAACCAGAAAAAAAGAGGGCCGAGGCCCTCTTTTAGTCACCAGAAAATGCACAGGCAACCTAGAAGCTGAACTGCAAACTCAGGCGCAACATCTGGGTGTTTACCTGGTAATCTTTATCGTCATCATCGTTTGGACTGCCGGATGGCGCACCATTGAATGTGTAATCGAAATCACCCAGCTCATAGGCATGCTTGCTATAGCTGACACGCAGGCCAAGATTCTGAGTCAGCGCATATTGGGCATACACATCGATACCTTGCACAAATCCCAATGAAAGGCTGGCTCCGGTGGTCATTCTCTCATTCACCGCGACATCGCCACCGAGCGCAAGTGACACACCCGTATCTTCAGCTTCATACTTCCATACATCGCCAGAGCTATTTCTCCACCTGTATTCCCAATCGACCGACGTATAGACCAGCGCAGCCTCCACATTGGCATAGCTGTTCAACGCATGACTGAAGCCAACATTGAACGACTGGCTGTTCCATTTATTGCTGACTTTCGACCCATAGGAATCTTCGTCTTCCGATAGTGCGGCCACATCTAAGCCAACAAACAGTGGCCCAAAGTTGACTCGAGCATCAACCGCGAACCCTACCGGCTCCTGGCTACCAAAGCACTCCTGCCAGCACTTACCATACTGCGTATCCACCGCCGAGGCTTGATAGCCAAGACCAACGCGGCCACTGATGTCGCCGAAATCCATGGCATAGGCCGGTACGGCCAGGGCCGCCAACATGCATGAAATTACGATCTTTTTCATGGAAATCCCCTTCTGGTTAGTTTTTCTAACTACCCCAAGGCGCGACACCCTGCCAGGACGTCGCGCCTGAGGCGAACGGAGTTATAGCACGGATTGGATTTGAGGCAATAGTCCAACAATCACCGTAAAAATAGCTGGTAAGCCGGGTTCTCACTCTCCTCCCAATACCGATAGCCGATCTCATCCAGGAATCGGGTAAGCGCCTTGCGCTCAGCTTTGGGCACCGCAAAACCTGCCAGCACCCGACCCCAGGCAGCGCCATGATTGCGGTAGTGGAACATGGTGATATTCCAGTTGCTACCCAGACCTAGCAAAAACTGTAACAATGCACCCGGACGCTCGGGAAATTCGAAGCGATAGAGAATTTCATCAATGGACTGCTGCAAGCGACCGCCCACCATGTGCCGCACATGCAGCTTGGCGGCTTCGTTATCCGTCATATCCGCCACTGCGTAGCCGCCTTTCTGCAATGCCTTGATTAGCTCGCTGCGATCGCCATTGGGCTGGGTCTGAATACCCACAAACACTTGTGCTTCCCGATCATCCGCATAGCGATAGTTGAATTCGGTAATGTTGCGCTTACCCAGGGTCTGGCAGAACCTGCGGAAGCTGCCGGGCTGTTCGGGAATAGTCACGCCCAGAATCACTTCCCGCCGCTCACCCAGCTCAGCGCGCTCGGAGATATGACGTAGCCGATCAAAGTTCACATTGGCACCGCTGTCGATGGCAATCAGGTGCTGATTCTTCAATGCATGCTGCTGCACATACTTTTTCATGCCTGCCACGGCCAACGCGCCGGCGGGCTCTGCGATGGACCTGGTGTCGTCAAAAATATCCTTGATGGCGCCACAGATTTCATCGGTAGTCACCGTGATCACGCCATCCACATATTTGCGTGCAATGGAAAAAGGCACCTTGCCTACCTGAGCCACCGAGGCCCCATCAGCAAATAAATCCAGGGTTTCATACGGCAGGCGCACCCGGCGTTTGGCGGCCAGGGCGGCTGCCATGCTGGCGGAGCCCTCGGCCTCCACCCCCAGCACCAGCACTTTAGGGCGCAGATACTTCACATAGGCGGCGATACCGGCGATCAACCCACCGCCACCCACAGGCACAAAGATCGCGTGAATGTCCGCGCCATGCTGATTGATAATTTCCATACCCACGGTGCCCTGACCGGCAATCACATCCGGATCATCGTAGGGGTGCACCAACACATAGCCCTGCGCCTTCACCAGCTCTTCTGTGTGTGCGGCAGCATCATCATAGGTATCACCATGCAGGATCACTTTGGCGCCCAGGGCTTTCACGGCCGAGACCTTGATATCGGGTGTGTTGCGCCCCATCACAATGATGGCCTTGATGCCCAGCTTGCGCGCCGCCAAGGCCACACCCTGGGCATGATTACCGGCAGAGCAGGCTATCACGCCACGAGCACGCTCCTCTGCGGAAAGCTGCACGATCTTGTTGTATGATCCGCGCAGTTTGAAGGAGAACACGGGCTGTAGGTCTTCCCGTTTCAGAAATACCTGATTACCCAGACGCTCAGACAGCACGCGGGCCGGTTGCAACGGCGTTTCCACCGCCACGTCATAGACGCGGGAATCCAGAATTTTTTTGACGTATTGTTCCAGCACAAACGTTCCGATGATTGACAGCAGATAGGGATTATCCGATTCACCGCATAGTAAAGGCCCAGCCAAGCCGGCGTCCACCGCCAGCGACGGGGACGGCAACCCACCCAGGAGGCTTGCATGGATCAGAATCAGCTCAAACAGGCTGCCGCCCAGGCCGCACTGGACAGCATCCTGCCCGATCTGCACAAGGACAGCGTGCTGGGTATAGGCACCGGCTCCACCACCAACATGTTCATTGACCTGCTGGGTCCAGTGCGCCATCAGTTTGCCGCCGCCGTAGCCAGCTCCAACGCCTCCGCTGCCCGGCTCAAGGCCCAGGGCATCCAGGTACTGGAGCTGACCCAGGTGGATCAGGTGCAGGTCTATGTGGATGGGGCCGATGAAGCCAATGCCCGGCGCGAACTTATCAAGGGCGGTGGGGGGGCACTCACCCGGGAGAAAATCCTCGCCGCCGCCAGCGATCAGTTCCTCTGTATTGTGGACGCCAGCAAATTGGTGGAACGACTGGGACGCTATCCGCTACCCGTGGAGGTGATCCCCATGGCGCGCAGTCTGGTGGCCCGAGCACTGGTAAAGCTGGGCGGACAACCGATGTACCGGCAGGGGTTCACCACGGATAACGGCAACATCATTCTGGATGTGCATGGGCTGCAGATTGAAGATGCGCTGGCCCTGGAGCGGGAGATCAACAATCTGGTGGGCGTGGTATGCAACGGTATTTTTGCCGCCCAGAAGGCCCATCGTCTGATCGTGGCCAGCGAACGGGGCGTGGAAACCCGTTAACCGCTACTAGCAGCCGCAACTAAATGGGCGGCAGCATCTTGCCCGGGTTCAAAATACCGTTGGGATCAAACAGCTGCTTGATACCGCGCAGCAAGGCGATCTCTGCCGGGCTGCGCGAATACTGCAGAAAATCCCGTTTTACCAGGCCCACCCCATGCTCGGCAGAGACACTGCCATCGAAGCGCGCCACCAGGGCGCAAATGGCCGGGCTGATGTGATGGCCCAGGGCATGGAAATCCGCCACCGCCATATCTGCCGGCCGCAGGATATTCAGGTGCAAATTGCCGTCACCGATATGGCCATACCAGCACACGTCAAAACCCGGATAGGCGTTGGCCACCAGCGCATCCGCCTCGGCGAGAAAGTCCGGCAAGGCCGCCACCTTCACCGACAGATCGTTCTTATAAGGTGTATAGCCGGCAATGCTCTCGGAAATGCCTTCCCGTAATTGCCAAAGCTCCGCCGCCTGGGCATGGCTTTGACTGATCACGGCGTCACTCACCCAACCTGCGGCCAGGCAGTCTTCAAAGGCCGCGGCGGCTTCATCCTGGGCAGACTCGTCAAACTCCACCAGGGCGTAAAAGCGGCTGGGTTCCGCCAACGGCGCCCGCAGCTGACGATGGGCGCGCACTTTCTCCAGAGCGATATCCGAGAAAAACTCAAAGGCCGACAGGTTGATGCTGTGCTGGAAGCGTTCCAGCACCCGCAGAATATCCGGGAACTGGGATACCCCCAGCACCATCACTTGCTGGGGCGCCGGTTGCTGAGCCAGGCGCATTTCGGCTTCCACGATCAGACCCAGGGTGCCCTCGGAGCCCACCAGGAGGTGCCGCAGATCGTAGCCGGTGGCATTTTTCATCAGGCCCTTATTGCAGTGGATCAGCTCGCCGGTACCTGTGACCACCGTCAGGCTGGCCACCCAGGCCCTGGTCATGCCATAGCGGATTACCTTGATGCCACCGGCATTGGTGGCAATGTTGCCGCCGATCTGGGAACTGCCGGCGGAGGCGAAATCCACCGGATAATACAGGCCTTGGGCCTCGGCAAAGGCTTGCAGCTCTGCCGTCACCACCCCTGGCTGACAGCGCACCAGTCGGTCGCTGGGATTGAAGTCCAGAATCTTGTTCATGCGCGCAAAGGACACCACCAGCTCGCCATTGGATGCCACGGCGCCGCCCGAGAGCCCGGTACGGCCACCGGAGGGGACCAAAGCAATGCCCTCGCGGTTGGCCAGGGCCACCAGGGCCTGCACCTCGGCAATGCTCTGGGGAAATACCACCGCCGTTGGCGCCACTGGAAAGTTGCGAGTCCAGTCCCGGCCCCAATGCTGCAGGTCGTCGGCGCCAGTCAAGACGCGGTCGGCTGAGAGGATTTCATGCAGTGCAGCAATCATGGTCAGGGTGTCCGTGGTACGAAATGCTAATATAGGCGCCCTTCGCGGAGGGCCGCAGGGCCGCCACCTTACCACCGCCCGGGGCATCCGGGTAAGCATCGCAGGGCCAGAGCTTGTATGAGTAACCAGACCTCGCTGGATCGCGCCAAGATCAAAGTATTGCTGCTGGAAGGCATCCACCCCTCGGCGGTGGAGAACTTCCGCAGCGCCGGCTATACCAACCTGGAGTTGCTGCCCGGCGCGCTGAGCGAGGATGAACTCTGCCAGGCCGTACGTGATGTGCACCTGCTGGGCATTCGCAGCCGCAGCCAGGTGACCCCGGCCGTGCTGGCGGAAGCCCGACGCCTGATCGCCGTGGGCTGCTTCTGCATTGGCACCAACCAGGTGGCCTTGGATGCCGCCATGAGCGCTGGTGTGCCTGTATTCAACGCGCCCTATTCCAATACCCGCAGTGTGGCCGAACTGGTGCTGGCGGAAGCCATTCTCCTGCTGCGTGGCGTACCGGCCCGGCATCAAAAGGTACTGCGCGGCGGTTGGGACAAGAGCGCCGCCAACGCCTTCGAAATCCGCGGCAAAACCCTGGGCCTGATCGGCTACGGCAACATTGGCTCCCAGCTGGGCGTGCTGGCCGAAGCCATGGGC
>JBJHDG010000014.1:0-16787 GCA_050486425.1 Pseudomonadales bacterium
GTATTGGCCATCGAGCAGATTTCCGCATCGATCCGGCGCCGCCTGCAATGAGACCACCAGCGCCCCCCTACCGAATTGGCTGGGCCAGCTATCTCAGCTTTGCCATCGCCGCGCTGTTTATCCTTTGCCTGCTGGCCATTGAGTTCACGCCAGCACGCATGCTGCAGTTACCAGCACAGTTGCTGCGGGTACTGAGTTTCTTTTACCCGGCGGATATGCAATACGGCGTGCAGCGGGTGCTGCCGGCCATTATGGAGTCCATTCAGATCGCTTGGATGGGTACCCTGGTGGCAGCCGTGCTGTCACTGCCACTGGCCTTTCTCGGTGCCCGCACCCTGTTTCCCAAACTCTCCCGCATTGCCCATCTGATCTCTGCCACTGCCAGAGCCTTTCCGGAAATATTGCTGGCCATATATTTCGTGCCCATCGTCGGCCTGGGACCCTTTGCCGGCGCCCTGGCCATCGGCATCAGTTCCATCGGCATGCTCACCAAACTCGGCGCAGAAGTGGTGGAGTCCATGGATCCCGGGCCGGTGGAAGCGGTGCGCGCCTGCGGCGGTTCACGCCTGCTGGCGCTGCGCTATGCGGTACTGCCCCAGGTACTACCGGACATCATTGCGCACTGGCTGTTCCGCTTTGAACTCAATATCCGCGCCTCCGCGGTGTTGGGCGTGGTGGGCGCCGGTGGTATCGGTGGCGTGCTGCTCAACAGCCTGCGCTATCGCCAATTTGACAAGGCTGCAGCCGTCCTGCTGCTCACCATACTGGTGGTGCTGATCATTGACATGGTGTCGGGTGAAATCCGCCGCCGCATCATTCGGGGTTGAGCCTTGCGCGAACTCTGGCTCCCGGTCTACCTGCCCTCATTTCTGATCGCTGCCGGCCAGCAGGCCGTGCTGATTCTGTTGCCCCTGTACGCCCTGCAACTGGATGGCGGCGCCCCTTTTGCCGCCACCTTGCTGGCGCTGCGTGGGCTCGGCAGCCTGCTGAGCAATGTTCCTGCGGGTCTGCTGGTGGCCCGTTTTGGCGATAAGGCGGTGATGGTCCTGTCCCTGGTGGTGCTGGCGGTGGCAGGTATTTATCTCGGCCAGACCAGCAGCCTCTGGCTGGCCGGTTTATTGGCGGCCCTGTATGGCGCCGGCAGCGGTGCCTGGCTGCTGGCGCGCCTGGTGTATGTTACCGAGGCCGCGCCCCTGGCCATCAGAGGTCGCGCCATTGCCGCCCTGGGCGCCATCCAGCGGGTGGGCATGCTGGTGGGGCCGGTGGTGGGCGGTGTGCTGGCCGCCAGCGCCGGTTATGACATGGCGTTTCTGGCGGCCGGGGCCTGCGCCATCGCTTCCCTGGTGTTGGTCATACTGCTGACCCGCAATGCGCGCCCCAGCGAAGAGATTCAGGGCGGGCCTGGCCTGGCCAGCCTGTGGCAGGTGCTGCGCAGCGAACAGCACACTTTCAAGACCGCCGGCGTGGCCACCATGGGCCTGGCGGTGCTGCGCAGTGGTCGGCAACTGCTGCTGCCGCTGTGGGGCGTGGCCGTGGGCCTCAACGAAGCCCAGATCGGCTTGCTGTTCATGTTCAGTGCGGCGCTGGAAATCGCCATGGCATATCCGGCGGGTTATCTGCTGGATGCCAGAGGCCACAAGGCGACCGCGCTGCCCTGCTTTGGCCTGTTGGTGCTGAGCCTGCTGCTGCTGCCATTGGCCGATAACCTGTGGCTGCTGGCCGCGGTCGCCGGCCTGGCCGGCATTGGCAATGGCTTTGGTGCCGGCATCATGATGACCATGGGATCGGATTACGCGCCGAGAAACCGGCGTGGTGAGTTCCTGGGCGTCTGGCGCATGCTCAGCGACAGTGGTCAGGTGGGTGCTCCCCTGATGATCGGGCCACTGGCAGCAGTGCTGAGCCTGGGTGGTGCCGCGCTGGTCACTGCCGGTATCGGGCTGCTGGGCATGGCCATGATGGCCTGGGTGGTGCAGCCGCCAGTGCGGCAATAAGGTTTTTTGTCCGGCAGCCGGGCTGAAACTGCTAGGATAGGCACCATGTCGGCCACGGGAGGTCGTCGTCGAGGAAAAAGTTATGGTGGGTATAGTCGCTATGGCGGTCGTGATCCTGCAGTTCTTCGCGCTGCTCAGCACCATCATGTATACAGGTGCCTCCATTTATTCCAGCCTGGTGGAACATCCGGCACGCATGGAATGCGGCACGGCCCTGGCCGCGCGAGTGTTCGAACCCAGTTACAGACGCGCCATTCTGCTGATGTTCACGCTGGTACTGGTCGCCACCATTTCCTCGCTGGGTGTATGGACATACCTCGGCGACCCCATCTGGTTCTTTGGCAGTATTACCGTGTTCGCCATCATCCCCTTCACGATTCTGGCCATCACACCGCTGCTCAGTGAGCTGCTGGAACCCGACTTGGACTTGGCCTCCAGCCGCGCCGAGCAACTGCTGCACCGCTGGGGCCTGCTGAACCTGGTGCGCAGCCTGCTGGGGCTGGTGGCTTCCAGCCTGTTCCTGTACGCATCACTGCTGGCGAGCTGAAACCCTAGAGTTCGAAATAAATACCCAGATTCAGCTGGGCGGCGCGTTGGGCCTTGGTGTCATCAAACTTTGTGGTCTCCAAGGCAAAACCATAGTCCAAATGGATGCCGCGCAGCAGGCTCACACCCAGATTCACATAACTGAGTTCTTCACCTGCCAGGTTGCGCCGGTAACCGAGCCGGGGTGCCGGTATCCAACGCGAGCTGGGGTGGTGATAACCCACCCCCAGGGCCAGCCACTGGTACTCATCACCGGTGCTGTCCACCACCTTGTTCAGATCCCAGGCACCTGAGAGCACCCAGCTGCCGCTCTGGCTGTAAAGCGCACCATTCACCGTGGCCTGGCGCTCCATGGTCCAGCTGCTGCCATTGCGCAACGCCTGAGGATTGGCCGTGAAAAAGGCGTAACTCTGCGCGTCGCAGGCGAGACAGGGCTCTGGATAATCGAAACTGGGTTCGTTGAGGTTACGCAGGGTCAAACCCGCGGAGTAGGTGTCAGCGGCCCAGAGCACCCCCACATCCAGACCAAACCCTGTGGATTTGTTCTGATTGTCGTCAAGCACATTATCGGAATCCTCGACCGAGGCTTCATCGTTATCCAACAGCCGGCCGGCACGGGCCAAGGTCACCCGATACAGATGCACATTGGCACCGGCATAAAAGCGACCGGTGGGGGTGGCAAAAAATTCCCGGGAATAACCACCCGTCACCCGGGTGACGAAAGCGCCCTGAATGGCAATCCCTGCGGTATCCGCAGCCTGGAACTGATACTGATCACCGTCGATGACAATGGTCTGTACGCCGTCAATCTCGATAATGTCAAAACTCTGGCCAACCGTGATTTCCGTGGGCAGCCCTAGGCTGAACGCACCCCCAGCACTGGACACCAGCCCAGCTCTGGCTTCACCAAAGGCGTCATAGCCCAAGGTCAACACCCCACCCAGCAAGTTGGATCTGATGCTCAGTGGTGCACCTGGGCCGATGGCCTGGACATTGAATTTGAAGTAGGCATTGTCAGCCAGGTCCGCAACGCTCTGGTTGGCGTCATCCTCAAAGCTATTGATCAGCGCGAGCAGCGCGTTGATGTCATCCGTGGTGGGAGCGCCGCCCATAAAGGTGTCCAACAGCTGCTCCAGATCCTCATAACGATCCAGGATGTCGTCGATGCGGGTATCAAAATCCTCGGCGCTGCCGATCTCCAAACCACCACCAATATTGGTGAGCACACCAAAGCTCAAGCGCCGTTGGCTCTGGGCCGGCTGCGCCGGGTTGCCGGTGGGATAGTGCTGGTAATGCGCCGGGCGGGCCCCAGGCAGCGTCAACTGGGTGCCTGCAGGCTGTGTGGCGGGCCCAGCCAATACCGCCGGGCTCAGCAAGGCGGTGATCCCGCCTATCCAACCCAGGATGCGAACGCTTGTCATTGTTCAGGTCTCCTTGGCGTACCTGCCAGGGGTTGGTTTTGATCCGGCAAGACTAAACTTGCATTCAGATTCCCGCTAGGTATCAGCGCACAAAGCCAGGCTTGCGCCTGGCTTGCCAGCTGCAGATCATGGGCCCATGACGGCACCGACCGAAGAAGAATTCGAGATCTTTGACGCCCAGGGCGCCCCCCTGGGCATGGCGCCCCGCAGCCGGGTCCACCGCCAGGGACTCTGGCATCGGGCCGCCCATGTCTGGCTGTTCGATGACGAGGGTTGTCTGTTCTTGCAACAGCGGGCAGCGCACAAGGATCTGCATCCGTTGTGTTGGGATTTCAGCGTCGGTGAGCATCTGCGACCCGGAGAGAGTTATCTGGAGGGCGCCCTGCGCGGCCTGCAGGAGGAGCTGGGCGTCACCGGCATAGCGCTGCAACCCTTGGGCAGTGTACGGCAAGGACAGCATGAGATCCCGGCCCTGGGCATCCGCGACTATGAGTTCACCCAAAGTTTCAGCGGCGCTTATCTGGGTCCGCTGGTCCCAGATCCGGCAGAAGTGGCCCAAGTGCGCCAAGTACCCCTGGCCTTGTTACGCAGCTGGGTGCGCCAGCGCCCAGCGGATTTCACACCCTGGTTCCTGCCCGATGCCCGGGCCGCTGGGTTACTGTAAAGCGCACTGCTTCTCAGCCCGCCAGGGTTTTCGCCGCTAGATTTATCCTTGCTAGACTTGTACCTGGTTACACAACTTTGACCGGATCATTATGCGCACACTGTTGCTGTCTCTGCTGGCAATACCGCTCCTGCTGGGCCTATATCCGTCCCCTGTGCAGGCTGAAGTCATTGCTGTAGACCTGGTCAGGGTCATCAAGAATGAACGCCGGCTGTTTCTGCTACAGGGTGATCGCATTGTGCGGGAGTACGAAATCTCCCTGGGGAGCAATCCGGAAGGTCACAAGTACCGTGCCGGCGATATGCGCACACCGGAAGGTGTCTATACCCTGGAAACCAGAAATGAAAACAGCAGGTTCCACCGTTCCATCCGGATTTCCTATCCGGGGCCGGCCGACCTGCAGCGTGCGGGAATGCGCGGACTGGATCCAGGCGGTGACATCATGATCCACGGCCTGCCCAATGGCATCACGGAAGCGGACAGCGCCAGATTCCAGGGCCAGGACTGGACCGAAGGCTGCGTGGCCGTCAACGACAACCGCGCCATGGATGAAATCTGGCGACTGGTGCCAGATGGCACCCTGATCGAAATACTGCCCTGATCAGGTTGAGCGCCTCCAGGCGCCCAACCCATCAGCATCAATTACCAGCGCTCGCGGCCGCCGCCACCACCACCACCACGACCACCATTACGCCCGCCACCTTGCCGAGGTGCGCGCTCCTGGGCCTCGTTGACCCGCAGCGCCCGGCCACCCATGTCCAACCCATTGAGCTGGGCGATGGCCTTGTCAGCATCCGCATCATCCATTTCCACGAAGCCAAAGCCGCGCGAGCGGCCGGTTTCGCGGTCATTGATCACGGATGCAGAATGCACATTGCCATGCGCACTGAACATCTCACGCAAATCCGCATCAGTGGTGCTCCAGGGGAGATTGCCTACGTATATCTTTTTCATTTGCAACAGACTCCAACCCTACCGGGTATCAACCAAGGTCAGCAGCGCCTTGTCACACTGCTACCGCTTGCGGTGGCAACCTGCATCGATTTGAGCTGTCGCTGGAAGGCAAATCGGGTGGGCTGTTTCTCCGCGCTTCCATCATAGGCAGGGGCTGGATAAAAATCTATAACCCCCGTTTCAAGCAGACCACAGACCCATGACGCATCCACTGTTTTTCTTTTTCGGCCTGGTGCTGAGCAATATCTTTATGACCTTTGCCTGGTACGCACACCTCAAGCACATGAGCGCCACACCCTGGTTTGTGGCGGCGCTGGTCAGCTGGGGGATTGCGCTGTTCGAGTATCTGGTGATGGTGCCGGCAAACCGGGTGGGCTATCAGCACTTTTCTCTTGAGCAGATCAAAATTTTTCAGGAGGTGATCACCCTCTGTGTATTCATCCCCTTCGCCCTCTTTTACATGAAGGAACGCATCTCGCTGAATTATCTCCTGGCGGGTCTGTGCATCCTGGCGGCAGTGTTCTTTATCGTGCGCGCCCCCAGATAGCGGCTCGTGCGACGGACTGCAGCGCGCCCTGGCGCCGGCTCAGGTACACTGCAGGCTTTCTGGCAGCGCTGGACAGCAAGTGAATCTCTCCGACTTCGGCTATATCCGCGTGGCGGCCTGCGCCCCACCAGTGGCATTGGCAGACCCGGCACGCAACGCCGACCAGATCCTGCTGGCCTACCAGCACGCCGCCAGCCAGGGCGCCAGCCTGCTGCTGTTGCCGGAGCTGTCGCTATGCGGCTTCAGCTGCGAGGATCTGTTACTGAGCGAGCAACTGCTGGCCGATTGCCGGGCGGCCCTGTCGCGACTGGTGCAAGCCACTGCTGGCCGCAATACCGTGCTGGTCGTCGGTGGGCCCTGGTTACTGGCCGATGCCCGCCTGCTGAACTGCGCCTTCGTTTGTGCCGGCGGCCGTCTGCTGGGTGCCGTGCCCAAGATTCATCTGCCAAACCACGGTGAGTTTTATGACAAACGCTGGTTTGTCAGTGGCCAGGACCTGGTGCTAACGGTAACAGACGAAACCTTCGGCCAGTTTTTCCTCGGTCCAGGCCAGCTCTTCCAACTGGGGCCGCTGCGCTTTGGCATCGAGATCTGCGAAGACCTTTGGAGCCCGGCACCGCCTGGTGCTGCCCTGGCCCTGGCCGGGGCCGAACTGATCCTGAATCCTTCTGCCAGCAACGAGCTGGTGGCCAAGGCCGACTACCGCCGGGACCTGGTACGCATGACCAGCGCCCAACGCATCTGCGCCTATCTGTATGCCTCGGCCGGACCCAGCGAATCCAGCAAGGATCTGGTCTTCGGCGGCCAGCTGCTGCTGGCGGAGAATGGTCAGATGCTGGCGGAATCCAGCCGCTTTGACCTGGGCGGCAGCACCCTCAGTGGCGACATCGACTGGCAACTGCTGCGCCATGATCGCCGCCGCAATCAAACCTTTGCCAGCAGCCCGCGGCCGGCGGCATATCCGGTACAAGACACGGGCGTGCAGCCCACCGCCCTGGTCAGCCTGCAGCGCAAAGTTCCGCGGCATCCCTTTGTGCCTCAGGACAAAGCCCAGGTGGCCGCCAGAGCCGCGGAGATCATGCAGATCCAGGCCACCGGCCTGGCGCGCCGCATGCAAAGCATTGGCGCGCCGAAACTGGTGATCGGTTTGTCCGGCGGCCTGGATTCCACCCTGGCCTATCTGGTGTGCCTGGATGCCCTTGCCATCCTCAAGCTGGAGCGCAACACACACCTGGTGCCATTGACCATGCCCGGCCCAGGCACGTCGGCGGGCACCCTGGAGGCCGTACGCAAACTGTGCCAAGCCACCGCCAGCCCGCTGCTGGAAATTCCCATTGCAGCGGCCCTGGCCCAGCATCTGGCGGATCTGGGCCAGGCGCCGGCACAACTGGATCTGGTGTTCGAGAATGCCCAGGCCCGGGAGCGCACCCAACTGCTGTTCAACTATGCCAACAAGGTGGGCGGCCTGGTGGTAGGCACCGGCGATTTGTCGGAACTGGCGCTGGGTTGGTGCACCTTCAATGGCGACCAGATGGCCAGCTACAACGTCAATGCCAGCGTCCCGAAAACCCTGATCAGTTATCTGGTGCGCTGGTATGCCCAGCAGCGTAGCGACGCAGCACTGGCGGCGGTGTTGGCGGACATTCTCGCCACGCCCATCTCACCTGAACTGCTGCCCCCCGATGCCAGCGGCGCCATCAGCCAGGCCACCGAAAGCATTATCGGCCCCTATGAACTGCATGACTTTTTTCTCTACGGCCTCATGCGCCACGGCTTTGCCCCGGCAAAAATTTTCGCGCTGGCGCAAATCAGTTTTGCCGGCAGTTATGATGCGGCCGAGATCCGCCAGTGGCTGGCGCTGTTTCTGCGCCGCTTCTTCAGTCAGCAGTTCAAACGCACCACCTTGCCGCCCGGCCCCAAGGTGGGTTCGGTGAGCCTGTCGCCCCGGGGTGATTGGCGTATGCCGGATGAAGCCAGCGCCCGTGCCTGGCTGGCCGGCCTGGAACCTACTGGCAGCTGAGAGCACCTGGATGATGTTTCCCAAGGTATTAGTGGCATTGATGTTGGTGCTGGCATTGGCCATGCAATCCACGGCAGCGCTGGCGCTGAATCGCGATGGGCCCACCCACTGCGGTGAACGCGGCGTCTGGTTGCAGGTGCTGGGCTCCGGCGGCACCGAACTGCTGGATGAACGCGCCATGCCCAGCTATCTGATCTGGCATAACGGCAAGGCGCGGCTGCTGGTCAATACAGCGCCCGGCAGCAGCTACAACTTCAACCGTGCCCAGGCCCGCCTGCAGGATCTGGAAGCCATTGTTTTCACCAACCTGCTGCCGGAATCGGCAACCGAACTGCCGGCTTTTATGCGTGCAGGCTTAGACAGCGACCGGCGCGAACGCCTGTTCGTGCTGGGCCCGGATGGCAATGCCGGACATCCCGGCCTGGAAACCCTGGTGCAACGTCTGGTGGGACGGGATGGCGCCTTCCCGCAACTGGCGGACATGCTGCAACCGGCCACGGATGTCCCCTTTCGCATCAGCCTGCGCGAGGTACCGGCCAGCGGCAATCGGCGCTGGGCCCAGTTTCGCAGCGAGCATTTTCAGATCGCCGCCATCCCCGTGCATCATGGTGCAGTACCGGCCCTGGCCTGGCGCATTGAGCTTGATGGCAAGGTGATTACCATCGCCGGCAGTTTCAACAATCAGAAAAACCTGATGCCGGAATTTGCCAAGGGCTCAGACATCCTGGTGGTACATCATGCGTTACCGGAAAGCGCCCGCGGCCAGGACCGCGACTATCATCTGATCCCATCCCAGATCGGCCGTCTGGCCCGGGACGCAGAAGTGCGTTCGGTGGCACTGGCACACCGCAGCAGTCGCACCCGCGGCATTGAAACCATCACCCAAGCCAATATCAGCGAGCACTACAGCGGCTACGTCATGTTTGCCAACGACTTGCAGTGCTGGGGGTTGTAGCTTGAGTCATTTTTTTGCGTACTTGTCCCGCATGCGCTTTATCCGGCGCTGGGGTCTGATGCACAACTTTTTTCCGGAGAATATCCAGGAACACAGCTTGCGCGTGGCCACCATTGCCCACGCCCTGGCGCTGATCGGTAACCGCCATTTTGGCCAACAGTACAACGCCGATCGGGCGGCGGCGCTGGCGCTGTACCATGATGCCAGCGAGGTTCTCACCGGCGATCTGCCCGCACCCATCAAATATCACAACAGCGCGATCCGGGACGCCTATCAAAGCGTGGAACGTGGCGCCAGCGAACGCTTGCTGGCCATGCTGCCGGCGCCATTACAGGCGGATTTCGCGCCCTATCTGTTGCCGGACGATGCATCCTTGCAAGCGCTGGTAAAGTGCGCGGATAAACTCTGCGCTTATCTCAAGGCGCTGGAAGAAGTGCGCGCGGGCAATCTGGAATTTGCAGATGCGGCACGCAGTCTGCAGCAGGCCGTACAGGCGTTACCACAACCGGAAGCTGCCTATTTCCTGCAAACCTTCGCCCCCAGTTTCGAGCTCACCCTGGATCAGCTGAATAACGGCTGATTGGCAGCAGCGTTATTCCACCCGTACCCGGTACTGCAATTGCACCCCGACAGGATCAGGATTCGGCGCCGGCAGCTCACCCTGTACTTGCAGACGCAGATAGCGCACCGCCGCGTCAAATCCATCGGCATCAGGGCTGGGCAAATAATCAAAGTCCAGGCCATCCACCGAGAAGACAAGATCAGCATCCGGATCAAACGGCAGGCCGCTGGCGGGTGCGCCAGGGATATCACCAACCTGAATGGGCGCAGCACCTTCCATGCAGGTGCTGCTGACACAGAGCGAAAGCCTGTCATCCAGCTGCTCCACCAAACTGATGTCGTTGGCGGCAGTGGCACCCGTGTTTAGCAACTGCACCTGATAAGTCAGCCAGGCGCCAGGGATGGCGCGACTGGCGGCTGCGCCGTGCACCGGATCCCAACTCGCCACCAGGGTTCGCGAAAGTTGCAGCGTTGCCGTCTGTACACGCAGGGTCTGTTCATCGACGTTGAAATAATTGGCTTGACTGAGCGGGCTTGCCGGCTGGCCAGGACGTCGCAGCAAACCCTGGGCGCCCGCTGCGCTCGATGGCGCCGCATCCCGCACATAAACCCGCAGCAACCAGTCATCAGCCATGGCATCCGAGGCGCTGAAAAGATACGTGGAGTAGGCTGGATCAGTGCCATCATTGCTCCAGATGCCATCCCCAGCCTGCACATCACCGCGGCTGCCATCATCGAACAACATAATACCGGTGGCCACTGGCACGCCTTGAGGATTCAGTAAATCCGCAGTGACATTGCTGGCCAGCGCATCGGTTTGCACCTGAATCCGCAGCAGCTCACCGGCTACATACACAGACGCCGCGCCCAGTGCGCTGTCGTGGGGCGCAATGATATTGGCGCCGAAGGCTTCAGGCGTACCCAAGGTCGCCGCCTGTTCGCTCCAGGTGACATCATCCAGCATCACCCAGGAGCGGTAGTCATTGTCCCCCTGGCCGTAACGCATCTGCACCCGAAAGCTGATGCTGCTACCGGCATAGGGTGTGAGGTCCAGGCTGGCCTGACGCCAACCAAAGTCTTCGTAGGCTAAACGGGAAAAAAAGCCGCTCACGGATTTGCTGATGCGCGCGCTGTCCATGAACAGCGCTGGCGCACTGTTATTGATATTCAGGCCGGCGGGATCGATGGGCACACCGTCGATCAGCACACTCAACCAATCAAAGTTATTGTTGTTGCGCACACCGTCCCAACCCTGCAGACGAAAGAAAAAGCGCAGTTCACCAGCGGCAGTGCCGGCAGGCACCTGAATCTCCCGCTCAACAAATAACTGCTGGGGGCCGGCGCCGGCTTCACAGCTGTTGCGATAGCCCAGCAAATGCCAGGCGGTGCCTGTGGGTTGCCCGGCAAAGGTATTGGGTCCGGTGGCCACGGTTTGACTGCCGATACCAAAACCGGCACCACAGGCTGGCGTCAGCGCAACACTGCTGCCCAGTGTGCTGTGCTGCACCAGATTCTGCGGACTGCCACCGGCGTTGAGACTGCCCGTGGTCCAGCGCAGCGGCAGCGTGCCCTGGGAGTGTTCAAAGTTGCCATTCACCGGCAACGCCGGATTGGCCGGCTTGGCGCCGTTTTGCAAAATATCGAAGTACAGATAGTAGGGTCCTGCCGCCGGGTCATCCTGCAGGATAAAGCGCAGCTCACCGCGGCCGTTACCTGCCGCATCCAGCACGTTGTTGAAGCGGTGAAAACTGAATTCCTGCTCCGCCACCAGCGCGCCCTGACTGTTTACCAGGCGCGGCGACTGTGGATCCAGCGTCACCGCCGCCGTATCCACGCCCATGGCGGCCAGCAGATCCAGATAGTTCACGTCCACCACCAGCTGGCTGTGTACGGTAGAAGTAGTCGGCAGCTGCACCTGCACCCGGTAGTGCCAACTGCCGTCGGCTGGCTGATACCAGGGCGGATCAGCGAGATCGGCGCGGACCGACAGGGGCAGTAGCACGCCAACCAGCAGCGGCCACAGCCTGATGCAGCCCCAGCGTCGCGCTGTAGGCGGCACACTGGAAAGCAGGTTGGTTGGCATTAACCTGGAGAAATGCAAGTGGCGTCCCTTCCTTTGGCCGCAAGCTCAGGCAGCCAGGCATCCTGCCTGGCATCGGGCCTCATTCTAGGCAGGACACCAGCGACACATTGGGACCGGGCGCACATTCCGAGGCCGCACCCGTCAAGGGACTGGCGCCGGACTCAACCCTCGGGCTCCAACACCAAGCGCACGATGCGGTCCCCCAAGGATGAGGCCAGATACAGGCTGTCACCCAGATTCACCGCCACATCCACAGCACCGATGGGTGCTCCCTGGTGTGCCAGCAGCAGGGCGCTGCTCATGTCCTCCGGATAGATGGCCAGGACTTCAAAGGCAAAGCCGCAGGCGCCGGTCAGGCTCAGATCACAGCCACCCCGCTCCAAAAAATCTGCAGTATGGGACGCCACCAGCAGGCTGCCATCCAGGCCCCAGCTCAAGTTATTGGGTTGCAGTACCCGGGTGCTGGCCACCACAGCCCCTGCCGCCAGATCCAGCTTGCGCACTTCATCGCCCATGTAGGTGGCATAGAACAGATAGTTGCCATCGGCGGAACGGGCAATGCCTTTCGGCAAACGTGATCTGGTGCCTGGCACCTGGGTAAAGCCCTGGGTGGGCTGCCAGCGATAGACGTAACCGGTGGCCAGACCCAACCGGGCCCGCAAATAGGAACGATTGGGTCGGTCACTGGGAAAGCTCTGGGTGGCCCAAAAACCACCGTCGGGATCACCCGCCAAATCACCGAAACTGGCATGGGCGGGCATTTTCACGCAGCCATGCCAGTACAAGCCGGGCGGTGTTGGCACTGCCGCAACCGCCAGTGTACTGGCCGCAGCAGCCGTCGTGGCCTGCGCCTCGCCCGGCGCAGCAAGGCCAAAAAACTCGACGGCTTGGCGCTCGCCCTGGTTCACCACCAGCAGCGCCAGGGCACCATCGCTGCGTTGCACCAGATCCATGCCCTTGGGTTCCAGCGGTGCTTCAGGCGGCGGGCAATCCGCATCACCCCAATCCGGCATAGGCACGAAAGCCGCGCCTGGATACAGGACGTGCAGGTTGTCCGGTGCCGGCGCCTGGGGCTGGTAAAACAGCAGTTGGCCCGCGCCACCGGCGGCTGTGGGCTGACTGAGGATGATGCCCTGCTGATCCGGTATTACAGCCAGATCCACCGGGCCGACAAACCGGCAGTCCGGCACCATGCCTGCAGTCGCCTCACAGTCCTGGATTTGCAGGGTCTCGCGTTGGTCCAGACAGCCCGCCAATACGCAGGCCAACAGCAACGCCGTGCTACGCCCAATCGTTTCAATGTGCATAGTCTGCAGGTTCACCCAGCTTGAAACTCACTTTGCTGCGCATACCCTGCACGGTCTGCACCTGACCGTCTTTGATGGCGGGGCGAAAGCGCCAACTGCGCACTGTCTCCAGGGCTGCGGCGTCAAACAGGTCCGGCGGCTCAGCACTGAGCACCCGGGCATTTTGCACCTGGCCCTGTGCATCGATGTCGTACTGCACCCAGACTTCACCTTCGATACCGGCGGCTCGGGCCTGCGCTGGATACGCCGGATCCCCACCACCAAGAAACTCCAGCGGTCGATCCTGCTGCCAACTGCAGCCCGCCAGCAGCCCGGCAAGGACTAGCCAAAGCCAGCCTGAGCAACCTCCGATGCGTCCCATCATCTTCATTTTCCGTTGTGCTCCCATTTCCGTTGGCAAGTCGCGGGGAGGGAATCTAACATCTTTCGCCCAGCCTCACCTGCTGCCGGCGCGCCGGCAGCCCAATCCAGGAACCACCATGACCCATGAGCAAGAACCCGAGCAACGCCCACTACGCTGGTGGCAAGCCTTTGGCAGCGCCTTGGCCGCGGCCTTTGGGGTACAGAAACGGCGCAACCGGGAGCGGGATTTTGCACAGGGCAAACCCTCGCAGTTCATTGTCGCCGGCCTGGTGCTGACGCTGGTGTTCGTCCTCTGTGTGTATGGCGTGGTGCAGCTGGTGTTGCGTCTGGCGACCTGACCCAGCGCAGTCAATTCGCTGGCTGCGACGCCGCCAGCGCCTGCGCAAAATCCGGTTCTGCAGCTGCCAGCACCCGAGTAAGCGCCAGCTGCTGCCGAGCCCGGCGCAGATTATCGCCAGGCTGCTGAATGCGGAAGTAGCGATCACCTTCCAGGTGGTCCACCAAAAAGCGGATGGCCAGCATGAGCGTCATGTACCTGGGCGCCACCTGCATGGCAGCCCCTAGGCTGGCATCAGCTGCCGTTCCCAGCCCTTGCAGAAACCCTTGCGCCAAAGCTGCAAACAGGCTCACAGGCGCTGCCGCTGGAACCTGGGTGCCGTCCTCAACACCGCTGAGCACGGTGCGCACCAAATCACCGAAATCCCAGGCCCGGGCACCCCACATCAGGGTGTCCAGATCAATCACCGCCAGCACCTGGGTGGGATCCCCTGCCGCAAACAGCAGGTTACTGAGCTTGCAGTCGCCGTGGATCAGCCCCCAGGGACCGGCCACGCCCCTGACCACCAGATCGCGCTGGGACGCAATCAGCGCCAGTTCCGGCGCCAAGTCGGCCGGCGCGCGCTGGCGCAGATCGTCCAGGCGCTGAAACTGCCAATCCAGCACATGAAAATGCGGCAGTACCGGCTGGATGGCCGTTGCGGGCACCTGTTGCAGCAGCCGCTGGAAAGCACCGAAGGCCTGACCCGCGGCCCGTGCCTGGGCCAGCCGCAGGTTGGGATCCGTCACCAGGCTGGCATGTACCTGGCTGCCAGCCACGTAAGGTTGCAGCCGCCAGCAACCGCCCTGATCATCCCACCAACCGAAACCGGCGCCATCCGACCGCGCCCGCAACGGGACCAACCGGCTCTCCGGCAACGCTGCCAACAGCGTCAACACCTGCGACTGGTTGGCCAGTACGGCAGCCGGATCGGCAAACACCTGGGGATTGATGCGCTGCAACACCAGCATGGGCAATGCTGCCTCCCCGGGATGCAGCAGATAAGTGTGATTGATCAGGCCATCACCAACGGCTGCCGGCCGTAACTGGGAGACACCAAAAGCCGCCATGGCGGCGGCCAACGCCGGATGCACGCGCTCCGCAGATAGCCGCTGCCCCTCAGACATCCACCAGACTCCAGCGCTGACGCGCCGCCGCCACCAGTTCTGTGAGCACTGGCACCACCGCCAGCACCAGTTCCCCCCGGGGCTGAGCCGCCGCCAACTGCCGGGTAAGCTGCGTCAGGGCGACCTGGCGCGCTGACGGGGAATCGGCCTGTAACAGCTGAGTCAGGGAATTGCCCAGGGCTGCCAGGGCTCCGGCCAATGGCTGGGCCACACGCAACGCTGGCGCCTGTGAGCACAACGCTGCAAGCCGCCTGGGCTGCTGCTGCCAATCGGCGGCCACCGCCAGCAGGGTCGGCGTCACCGCTTCTCCCGCCAACCAGGCTTGCAGCAGAACAGACAACTCACGGCACCACAGACTCTCCGGGGGCAGCAAATCCACCAGCTGATCCAGGGGGGATTGAGTGTCATAGGGTCTTGGCCCCTCCAGGCGCAGACCTTGGGCCCGGGCCGCCAAGCCTGCCGGTCCCAGCAGGCGGGCATACCACTTGATGGGCTCCAACACTTGCAGCAGCCCTGTCAATTCAGGCTGCGCCGCCAACGGCACGCCCAGCGCTACCAACTGCTGCGCCTGAGCCGCAGCCAGATCCAACCCAGCACTATAGGCCAGCCGCGCCTGCACCGCCGGCAGACGCTGGTAGAGGAAGTCGAGATCACGCAGGGAAGCCACTGACCAGAAGCGTTCCGCCAGCGCCGGCAGGCGGCTCCAAAGCCGCGTATCCAGCTGCGGCGCCGCTACCAGTTCTCCCCACAGACAAGCCTCAGCCCCCAGCAAACGGCCCGGCTGCGCGGCCGGCGCCGGCGTCGGCTGCTGGGCCGCCGCCTGGCGGGTGAAGTCCTGCCACCAGCGCAGGCCATCACGCACATGTGCCAGCCGTGGATCGGCCAGCATGGCCTGGGTCAGCTTGTCTTCGGCTTGGGCATCGGCCGCCGGATCCTGCAAATAGTGCAGATCCGCCGGCAGCATCAAATCCAGGTAATAGCCCTGGGACACCACCAGATCCCGGCCCTGGGCCACGACCAGATCCCGCATGGCAGCGCCGCGCCAGCTTTGCACCAGTGCATCTGCCGGCAGGCTGGCTGCCAGGATCTCGTCCCACCCCATCAGGCGGCGACCCAGGGCTTGCAGGCGCTGGGCAAGCTGGGCGTTGAACTCGTGCTGCCGGGCCAGGCTGGACAGGCCCCGGGCCTGCATATCCGCCGCCAGCTCTGGCACCGCCTGCCAACAAGCCGGGTCCACTTCATCCCCGCCAATATGCACATAAGCGTCCGGAAACAGGGCCGTGACTTCCGCCAGCAATACATCGATAGCGGCCTGCACCACTGGCGCCGCCGGGTGCAGGCCATGGGGATGCACCCCAAAGCCGGTGGGCAAGGTTGTCGGCGCTGGACCGGCGCTCCACGCCGGGTAGGCCAGCAGCCAACTGCTGCAATGCCCCGGCATATCCAGCTCCGGCACCACCCGGATGCCCAGATCCGCTGCCCGTGCCACCAGGGTTTGCAACTCCTCGGCACGGTAAAACTGGCCCTGTCCGCCTTGTGCGGGCAAAGCTGGAAATCTGGTACTGGGAAAACGAAAGCCCTGATCATCCGTCAGGTGCAGATGCAGCACATTGAGTTTGCAGGCGGCCATGGCATCCAGGGTGCGCAGTAAAGCCGACAGGGGCAGAAACCGTCGCGCTGGATCCAGCAGCAGGCCACGCCAGGGAAAGCGCGGCGCATCCGCAATCTCCACCAGGGGCAGTTGCCAGCCCTCCGCCGTGGCTACCGTCAGCTGTGCCAGGCTGGCCTACGCCCGCAGCAACCCCAATTCCGTGGGCGCACTCAGCTGCACCGCCGTCGCCGTCACCAGGAGCCGATACGATTCATCGTCCCCCAGCTGGGGCCAGTCCAGGCAGGGGGCCTGAGTGTGCAAGCGGATGGGCAATATCGCAT
>JBJHDG010000015.1:0-16707 GCA_050486425.1 Pseudomonadales bacterium
TCAGCTATCCCCTTCGACCGCAGCGCCCATCCCCATCTTGGTCTTTGACCGCCCCGGCACCCAGCCACGGTCGGATGGATCGAGTCTCCTGGGGAATTTTCACCCGCCGAATGAGACGTCCTCCCAGGGTTTGGGACCGACGCTGGCAACCTGAGCGCCGTCGCCTTCCAGGCGCACACGGACCTCAATGCTGCCCAGGTGCTCCGGGTGCAGTTGCAGCCGCATTTGCTGGGGCCCCTGCTGCACCATGGTAAGCAGTTGCTGGGCCAGGGCCCGCTGCCCGGCCTCGCCCGGCTGCCAAGCCAGCATCCCGGTGGGCAACCCGGGCCGTTCCAAGGTTGTTGCCGATTGTGGCTGCTGCTGCAGGTTGCCTGCATCCCGCACCGCACCCGCCGCACTGCCAGTCCCGCTGCCGTTCTGCGCTTGCAGGGCTTGCAGCAGAAGTTGGGCCCGCTGCAGCGCCCGTTCATCCGGCGCCTCCAGGTCACCGCCAACAAGCAGCTGCTGCAACTGCTGTAGCGGCAATAATTTGCCGTCCGTGAGATCACCGGCAATGCCGGCCGGCAACGGTTTGCCGGCCGAGTCCTGCGCCAGCAGCTGACCCAGCAGCATCTGCGGTGGCTGCCCCTGACCAACTGCTGTCGCCTGCAGAACCCCGCCCGACGCCTGTAGCGCCTGCAGCAGCGCCAGGAACTCAGCGCCCTCGGCGGCTGGCGTCAAGTCGGTGGCGGCGGCATCCGGCAATTCCGCAGCCTGGAGCAGTTGCATGAGCGGTAACTGGCTGATCATCCGGGTTTCCTTGTCATAGTGGCAGTTGGCCAGGCACCAGGGTACCCATCCTGTGCAACAAGCTATGCAATCCCCAGGCCAGTTCCCGTCACCATACAGACTGCTAAGATAGCGCCAACCATCAAGGAGCCCATCCATGTCCTGGCTGACCCTCTACCTGCCTGATCCGGCCCTGCAATGGCTGGCCGGCCTTGGCGTGCTCACCAGTATCCTGGCCGTGCTGGCACTGCTATCGACGCTGGGACTGCGGCGGCAGCTGCGGGCGCTGCGCCTGCACGCGGCTGGGCTGGAAGCAGATCTGCTGGCCATACGCCAGGCGCTGTTTCAACTGGATGCGAGCAAACTCAGCGCCAGCGCCCGCCAGGGGCAACTGGAAACCCAGCTGCGGCTGTTGGCCGAACAGCAGGAACAGCTGAAGCAGCGGGATGCCAACACCGGCCCCTATCTGAATGCCATCCGGGACGCCCAACGCGGCCTGGATGTGGCCGCGCTCATGGCCAATCATGGTGTGAACAAGGGCGAAGCGGAACTGATCCGCGCCCTGCACGGGCCCAGGCCCGCGGCGGACTGAGCGCTAACGCGCGCGATAATCGTCGTGACAGTTACGGCAGGTCTGGGCCATCTGCAAAAAGGCACGGCCTACCTGGGCTGCGCTGGCATCTGAGTTGGCCACCTGCTGAAAATTTGCCGCCGCCGCCTGGAAGCTGCTCATGCGCTCCGCGAACTGCACCGGTTGCGCCCAAATGGCCGGCAGCGCATCCGTTTCACCTTGTGCCGTCTCCGCAGCAAACAGATCCGGCAATAATCGGGACAGGGCCGCAATATTGTCCGCATGCCGCGCCAGGTGTGCCGGCTGTGCCACCTCATTACGCACCAGTGCCGCCGCACTGTTCATATGCGCGCCCAGTGCCTTGTAGACGTTCTGCCGGTATTCGATATCTTTCTCTCCGGCCAGGGCCGGCACGGCCAGCATCGAGGCCATCAGCGCCATCAGCGCCATCAGTCGTCGCAGCATGAGTTCTCCATCATCTCCGCAATTAGGTAAAGGGTGCAGCCGGCATTGCCGTATGGTGCCCGCCCCCAGTGGGTATTTCCACCCTGCAGCCACCACACACGTTGACCCTTGCCGGCTGCCCAAGTAATTTGCGCCGGTGAGCAAACAGAAGACATTCAACTTTGAGGCCGCCTTGGCGGAGCTGGAAACCCTGGTGACGCGCATGGAAGCCGGTGAGCTGAGCCTGGAACAGTCCCTGGCGGCCTTTGAGCGCGGGGTGAACCTGGCCAAGGATTGTCAGCAGGCGCTGTCTGCTGCCGAACTGCGGATAAAGGTGCTCACAGAAACCGACCAGGGTCTGCAACTCACCGATCTGGACACAGAAGCCGTCGATGTCGAGCCCTGACATCGGCAGTGGTTTTCTGGTGCGCACCCGGGAGCGTATCGAACAGGCCCTGGATGCCTACCTGCCGCCTCTTTCCGACCCAGCCAATCTGGCGCCCGATCTCAACGCCGCCATGCGGTACGCGGTGATGAGTGGCGGCAAACGCCTGCGGCCGCTGCTGGTGTGCGCCACCACCGCCAGCTTGAGTGGCGACTGGGGTGGTGGTGGCCACATCGAAACCGCTCTGGCACCCGCCTGCGCCCTGGAGTTCATCCATGCCTACAGCCTGATCCACGATGATCTGCCAGCCATGGACAATGACGATCTACGCCACGGCCAGCCCAGCTGCCACAAGGCCTTTGGTGAAGCCACTGCCATCCTCGCGGGCGACGCCCTGCAGGCCTTGGCGTTCAACCTGCTGGCGGACGCCTCCAGTCTGGCATTGCAGGTACGCCTCGCGCTGATCAGCCTGCTGGCCAACGCCAGTGGTTGGCAGGGCATGGTAGGGGGCCAGGCCCGGGACATGAGCGCCAGCGGCACCCGCCTGGGCCAAGCTGAGCTGGAGGCTATGCACAAAGCCAAAACCGGTGCGCTGCTGCGTACTGCGCTGGAATTTGGTGGCCTGTGCGCTGGTGCCGGCCCGGAAACCAGTGCCCGCCTGCGACATTTGGGGGAACGGATCGGACTCGCCTTTCAGGTGGTGGATGACCTGCTGGATGTCACCCAAAGCACGCAGGTGCTGGGCAAGACTGCGGGCAAGGATGCTGGCAATGGCAAGAATACCTATCCTGCCCTACTGGGTGTTGCTGGCACCCGCGCCTTGGCGGATCAGTTATTGGTCGAAATCCAGGATGGGTTGGCAGCGCTGGGATTGGGCCAGAGTCCGCTCGCCGAACTGGCGGCTTTGGCGGTGCGGCGCTTGCACTAGGGCCGTCGCAGCAGCATGGTACCGGCCGTGGTTTCCATGGACAGGTGCCGCAGAAAGGACATGCCCAGCAGCACATCCTCCGGAAACTCACCCAGGATCACCACAGCTTCCACCGCTTCGACACGCAGGCCCTCCACCTGAATATAGGGAAGGAGCACCTGGCGTGCCTCGGTAGTGCCTTGGGCGGTGATCACAGTGCCCGGGCGGCCATGCCGGTAATCCACACCCAGTCGCGCAGCGTGCACCTGGCTCAAGGTCACCAGGTTGGCACCTGTATCCACCAGAAATTGCACCGGCCTGCCATTGATAATGCCGGCTGTCCGGTATTGGCCATGGGTATTCAGCGCAATGCTGACCACCGGATCTACGTCCGCCATTCCACCTGGCGCCCGCACCGTAGTGAGGGTCAGGGTCCGGCGTTGCCCCTGGTAACCGATTTCCACCCGACTGGTGTCGGCCGCCAGCAGTTCGATGCCTTCGGCGGAGCGCTCACCCACCCGCAGCACCTGCTCCCGACCTTGAATACGCAGTAGCGCCCGCCCCGGAAACAGCGCCAGGGCTTCCACTTGCAGCAGCAAATTGCCTTGCGCCTGCGCGGATACCGGAGCCAGGCTCCCGGGCAGCAACAACGCCAGAGTGAGGAGTAACGGGGCGAGCCCCAGCTGTGGCCGGGGAATCTGAGGGCGCTGGGACATCGGTGGCCTCCGCGACGGATCCTGGGGAGTGTAGTGGAATTTCACCCCAACAGGCGTGCCCCAATTGGCAGTAACCAGACCAGTGCTTGCAGCAGCGCCAGCGCCAGCAGGCCCGCCAGCAGGTCATCCAGGATAATGCCCAAAGTACCATGCTGCCGATCCGCCCAGGACACCGGCCAGGGCTTGGCAATATCAAACAGCCGGAACAGGGCGAACCCCAGCAGCAACGCCCACCAGGTCTGCGGCGCCAGCAACAGCGCCAGCCATACCCCGAGCATTTCATCAATGACGATGGCCTGATCATCCTGGCCCTCAAGTCCCGCCAAGCGGAGCGTGCGCCAAGTGCACCAGAAACCCAGCGCCAGCAGCAGGCTCCAGACCAGCAGGTAGCTGAGCCAGGGCAAGGGTGCCAGCACCCACCACCAAAATGGCAGCGCCAGCAAGGTCCCCAGGGTGCCCGGGGCTTTCGGGCTGAAGCCCAGGCCGAAACCCGTGGCCAGCGCCACCACCGGATATTTCAGCAGTCGAGAAGGAATACGGGTGGCCATCGTCCGCGCTACGTCCTCGGGGAAAAATCAGTTGAAATGGCGGAAGCCGGGTGCGGCCTGCAATTGCTGCAGCAGCGCCGCTGGTAGAGGCACCTCCGCCTGGTGCAGTTGCACGCCAGGGCCAGCATCGGCTGCCTGCATCACCCCGATCACCTTTACCGGCAGGCCTTGGGCCTGGGCCCAATGCTGTACCTGCGCCAGGGACCGGGGTGGCAAGGTAAAGCAAAGCTCATAGTCGTCACCGCCCGTGAGGGCCTGGATATAGGTGGCACCCGCCGCCCTTGGTAACTGCGCCAGGTCCAGCCGTGCTGCCAAGCCACTGGCGGCACAAAGATGCCCCAGATCCGCCAGCAGGCCGTCGGAAATATCAATGGCGGCACTGGCCAGGCCACGCAGCGCCAGCCCCAGTGCCAGCCGGGCCTGGGGCAGGAAGTAGCGCTGCAGGGGATAGTCTGGATCTGCCGGGGTCAACGCTTTCAAGCCGGCTATGTTAAACAGGGGGCTGGGGGGTTCACGCAGCTGAGGCAACGTCAGCGCCAGTGCCGCACCGCCCAGCTCACCGCTCACCAGGATCAGATCGCCAGCCTGGGCACCGCGACGACGCAACGCCAGGGCCGGTGGCACCTGACCCTGCACACTGACGCTAAGCTGTAGCGCGCCCTTGGCCAGATTGCCGCCCGCAATGGGACAGCCAAAATCCCGTGCCGCCTGGGCCATGCCCCTGGCCAGATCCTGTAACCAGCCGGATTCCGCCGTCGGGGTGGTGAGCGCCACCAGCGCGCCCAAGGGCGTGGCGCCCATGGCAGCCAGATCCGACAGGCTCACGGCCAGTGCCCGATAGCCAATCAGCGCCGCCGGCGCAGTGGCGGGAAAGTGCCGATCCGCCACCAGGGTATCAATGGAAGCCACCAGCACCTGGCCTGGCGCCAATTCCAGCAATGCCGCATCATCCCCCGGTCCCAGCAGCAATTGGTCAGCGGCGGCGGTATCCGCCAGCGCAGCCACCACCGCGTCGATAAGGGCAAACTCATCCATTAGCACGCACTTCCAGCGCCCGCTCCTGCCGTGCCAGCTTATCCAGCACACCATTGATGTACTTGTGGCTGTCCTCGGCGCCGAAGTCCCGGGCCAGTCCCACATATTCGGTAATCACCACTTTGAAGGGCACTTCGATACGCGCATGCAGCTCGTAGGCGCCCAGGCGCAGCAGCACCAGCTCCACCTTGTCCAGACCCGCCAGGGAGCGGTCCAGATGCGGTAGCAGCAGCGCATCCAGCTGCGCCTGCTCCGCTACAACCGCGCGCAGCACCTCGTGGAAGAACGCGCGGTCCACGCGCTTGAAGTCATTGTCCTCAAGAAACTGGCGCTCAATCTCGGCAGCATCCGTACCGCTGACCTGCCATTGATAGAGGGCCTGCAGCAACAGGCGCCGGGCCCGGCGTCGGGCCCAGGGATCAAATTTTTCTGACGACATCTGGAAGTTCCGATGGCTGGCCGCGCCAGCCGCTATGACGGTTTCAGCCCAATTGCTGGAAGACGTTGATCATTTCCAATGCGGTCATGGCCGCATCCTGCCCCTTGTTGCCGGCCTTGATGCCGGCGCGCTCCAGGGCCTGCTCGGTGCTGTCGGTGGTCAGCACACCGAAGATCACCGGCAGATCCAGTTTCAGGGCTGCCTGTTGCAGGCCGGCGGCGCATTGGCCGGCCACGTAATCAAAGTGCGGGGTTTCACCGCGGATCACCGCACCCAGGGCAATGATGGCGTCGTACTGGCCCTTGGCAGCCACCCGCTGTACGGTCACCGGCAATTCGAAGCAGCCTGGCACCCACACCAAGGTGATATCCGCTGCCTGCACGCCTTGGCGCAGCAACGTTTCCTGCGCCCCCTGCACCAACCGTTCCACCACCAGGGAATTGAAGCGGCCAGCCACAATGGCGATCTTGCGGCCATCACCTTGCAACCCACCTTGAATCTGCTTCGCACTCATCTCGTAGTCCCATGCCGGCTCATGCCAAGGCGCGCTAGTGTAAGGGTTTGCCGGGCAACCGCCAAATCGCCACCCCAGTGCAAAAATCCAGCACGGAAACCCAGCGCTGAAACCCAGTATAGTTGGCACCCATGACAACGCTGCTGCGCGACCTGGGCATCCAGTTACCCATTCTGCAGGCACCCATGGCGGGTGCGCAGGACAGCGCCATGGCCATCGCCGTAAGCAGCGCCGGCGGCCTGGGTGCCCTGCCCAGTGCCATGCTCAGCGCAGCGCAGCTGCACAGCGAGCTGGTTCGCTTGCAGGCCAGCGGCTACAGCTACAACCTGAATTTCTTCTGTCACCAAACACCCACCCCGGACCGCCAGCAACAACTGCGCTGGCAAAACCTGCTGGCGCCCCACGCCCAGCGCCTGGGAGTGGATCTCACCACCGCCTCCAGCGCACCTGCCCGGGCACCCTTTAGCGCGGCAACCCTGGCGCTGATTGCCCCCTTCAAACCGCCTGTGCTGAGTTTTCACTTTGGTCTGCCGGCGCCCGCCCTGTTGCAGCAGGCGCGCAACTGGGGTGCCCGCATTCTCAGCAGCGCCACCACGGTGGCGGAAGCCCGCTGGCTGGCACAGCAAGGCGTGGATGCCATTATCGCCCAGGGTTTGGAAGCGGGCGGCCATCGTGGCCACTTCCTGAGCGATGACCTGTCCCGGCAAATGGGCACCCTGGCGCTGCTGCCACAGATTGTTGCGGCTGTGGATGTGCCGGTCATTGCTGCCGGCGGCATCGCCGATGCCCCTGCTGTGGCCGCCGCTCTGGCGCTGGGGGCCAGCGCCGTCCAGGCGGGTACTGCCTACCTGCTCTGCGATGAGTCCCGGATCAGCCCGGTGCACCGCAATGCGTTGCAATCCGCAGCGCGGGAACACACCGCACTCACTAATTTGTTCACCGGCCGTCCGGCCCGGGGCATCGTCAATCACATCATGCGGGAGTTGGGCCCACTGCATCCGGATGCCCCGGCATTTCCACTGGCGACCAATACCATGGCCTTGCTGCGTGCAGCGGCCGAAGCTGACGGCAGCGGTGATTTTTCACCACTCTGGAGCGGGCAGAACAATAGTGGCTGTCGCCCCATCAGCGCCGCTCAGCTCACACGCGAGTTGGCACTTACTGAACGCTAGGCTTGCGCACCAGCTGCAATCGCAGCTCATCACCCACTGGCTTGATGTCCTGAAATTCCAACGCCAGCGCCTCCTGCAATTGCGCCAGTGGCAGCTGGGCCAGCGGCCTGGCAGTACTGCCCAGCAGTTTTGGCGCCATATAAAGCAGCAGCTCATCCCAAAGCCCGGCCGCCAGCAGACTGCCCACCAGCCGCGGTCCGGCTTCCACCAACAACTCATTGATGTCCCGCGCCGCCAGCACTTGCAGCAGCGCCGCCGGATCCGGTTGCCGGCCCGGCAGCTGCAGCAGTTCCGCCTTGTTCTGAAACTGGTGCGCACGTGGCGCTGCTGCGGCTGTGGTCACCAATAACACCGGCCCCGCCGCGCTGAACAACTGCGCGGTGGGCGGGGTCTGCAAGCGGGAATCCAGCACGATGCGCAGCGGCTGGCGCAGCACACCAGCCAGCGCATAGGCCGGATCGCGCACCGTCAGTTGGGGATTATCCGCCAGCACAGTGCCGACGCCGGTGAGTAGGGCGCAACTGCGGGCGCGCCAATGCTGCACGTCGGCACGGGCGGCACTGCTGGTCAGCCATTTGCTCTCACCCGACGCCATGGCGGTACGGCCATCCAGTGACGCGGCAAGCTTGATGCGCACCCAGGGCCGACCCTGCTGCATGCGGGTGACAAAACCGATATTGAGTTGCTGGGCGCTGTGCAGATTGGTGGTCGCCACCTCGATGCCGGCTGCCGCCAACCGTGCATAACCCTGGCCCGCCACCAGCGGATTGGGATCATCCAGTGCACCCACCACCCGGGCCACACCTGCCTGGATCAGGGCATCCGCGCAGGGAGGCGTGCGGCCCTGGTGAGCACAGGGCTCCAAACTGACATAGCAGGTGGCGCCCTGGGCGCTTTCACCCTGACTGGCGGCGTCGCGCAGCGCCAGTACTTCGGCATGGGGCTCACCGGCGCGCTGATGCCAGCCACGACCAATAACACGACCCGCCCGCACCAGCAGTGCGCCGACCCTGGGATTGGGTGTGGTGGAATACAAACCCTGGGCCGCCAATTCCACGCAAGCGTCCAGAAATCGCAAATCGGCGGCACTTAGCATTGGCTTACGCTCGGCATGGGCTAACGCTCGCCGCTCTCGCCCTTGTCGTGCAGGCGGGCAATCTCAGTCTGAAACTCACTGACATCCTGGAAATCCCGGTACACGGAGGCAAAGCGCACATAGGCCACCGCATCCATCCGCCGCAACTCTTTCATGACTTCCTCGCCCACCGCCAGCGATGGTAACTCGCGCTCACCGGTGGAGCGCAGTCGGTGCATGATGTGATTGATGCCGGCTTCGATTTGCTCGGTGCTCACCGGGCGTTTTTCCAACGCCCGCAACAACCCGGCGCGCAGTTTGTCTTCGTTGAAGGGTTCACGAATACCGCCGCGCTTGATGATGCGCGGCATCACCAGTTCGGCGGTTTCAAAAGTGGTGAAGCGCTCACCGCAGGTCAGGCATTCACGCCGGCGCCGCACCTGATCACCTTCCGCCACCAGGCGGGAGTCAATGACCTTGGTGTCCTCGGCGCTACAGAACGGACAATGCATGAGTGACCGTCAGCGCCCGTACACAGGAAAGCGCTGACAAATCTCCAGCACCTGGCCTTTAACCCGCTCGATCACCGCTTCGTTATTGATGTCATCCAGCACATCGCACATCCAATCGGTGAGGGTTTCGCATTCGGCGCTGCCGAATCCACGTCTTGTCACTGCCGGCGTGCCTATACGCAGTCCGGAGGTCACAAAGGGCGAGCGCGGATCATTGGGTACCGCGTTCTTGTTGACCGTGATATTGGCGCGACCCAGGGCAGCATCCGCAGCCTTACCGGTCACCTCACGGCCAATCAGGTCGAGCAGGAACAAATGATTGTCAGTGCCGCCGGAGACAATGCGGTAACCCCGCTGCTGGAATCTCGCCGCCATGGTGCGTGCGTTAGCCAGCACATTGGTTTGATACTGCTTGAAGTCCTCGCCCATGGCTTCCTTGAAGCACACCGCCTTGGCCGCAATCACATGCATGAGCGGGCCGCCCTGACTGCCAGGAAAGAGCGCGGAATTGAGTTTCTTTTCCACCTCCGCATTGGCCCGTGCCAGAATGATGCCACCGCGGGGACCGCCCAGAGTTTTGTGCGTAGTGGAAGTGGTGACATCAGCAATCTGCACCGGGTTCGGATACAGGCCCGTGGCCACCAGGCCTGCCACATGCGCCATGTCCACCACCAGGTACGCACCCACCGCATCAGCGATGTCGCGAAATTTCTGCCAGTCCATGCGGCGACTGTAGGCGGAAAAGCCGGCCATGATCAGTTTCGGCTGATGCTCCCGCGCCAGCGCGGCCACCTGGTCGTAATCCACTTCACCCGTGGCAGGGTTCAAACCGTACTGCACCGCGTTGTAGATCTTGCCGGAGAAATTCACCGCCGCGCCATGGGTGAGGTGACCACCATGATCCAGGCTCATGCCCAGTACCGTATCACCCGCCTCCAGCAGCGCCAGGTACACCGCGGCATTGGCCTGGGAACCTGAATGGGGTTGCACATTGGCGTAATCAGCACCAAACAGCGCTTTGACCCGCTCGATGGCCAGCACTTCCACCTTGTCCACGTATTCACAACCGCCGTAGTAGCGCTTGCCCGGATAGCCTTCGGCATATTTGTTGGTGAGCACGCTGCCCTGGGCCTGCATCACCCGGGGGCTGGTGTAGTTTTCCGAGGCAATCAGCTCGATGTGCTCCTCCTGCCGGCGCTCCTCCTGCTGGATGGCCTGCCAGAGTTCATCGTCAAAACCAGCGATCTTCATATCCGGGCTAAACATCTGGGTACGGTCCTCGGTATCTGGCCCGGCAGCGCGGGCGGCATGTGGAAGCGGCGTATTCTAGCCCAGGGGCCGGGGCCGGGCATATGAAAGGGGGTCATTGCGGGCATGGGCTGGTTTCATGCGCCTGCTGCCTGGGCGGGGTCTACGCCAGCTGCCAGACAACATCCGCCGACCCAAGGTTGCCTGCCGTCAGGGATTTGGGTAGCTTGGCGCCCCCGCGACCAGCACTGGCCGCGCGCTCCCCACCCACCGCCAGCCGAGGTCCAGACGATGGCACAGTATGTCTTCAGCATGCAGGGCGTTACCAAGACGGTGCCCGGCAACCGCACCATCCTGGAAAACATCTGGTTGAGCTTTTTTCCCGGCGCCAAGATCGGCGTGCTGGGTTTGAATGGCTCTGGCAAGTCCACCTTGCTGCGCATCATGGCCGGCGTGGATACCGAATTTGATGGTGAAGCCCGGCCGATGAAAGGCATCAAGATCGGTTATCTGCCCCAGGAACCACAGCTGAATGCCGACAAGGATGTACGCGGCAACGTGGAAGAAGGCGTGGCAGAGATCAAAGCCCTGCTGACCGAGTTCGACGAGATCTCCAACAAGTTCGCCGAACCCATGAGCGATGACGAGATGAATACGCTGCTGGAGCGGCAGGGCGAACTGCAGGGCCGCATCGATGCGGCCAACGCCTGGGAGCTGGACCGTACCCTGGAAATCGCCGCCGATGCTCTGCGGCTACCACCCTGGGATGCGGATGTCAGCAAGCTCTCCGGCGGTGAGCGACGCCGCGTAGCCCTGTGCAAACTGCTGCTGTCCGGTCCCGACATGCTGCTGTTGGATGAGCCCACCAACCATTTGGATGCCGAAAGCGTGGCCTGGCTGGAGCGCTTTCTCGCTGATTTTCCCGGCACTGTGGTTGCTGTCACCCACGACCGCTACTTTCTCGACAATGTGGCCGGCTGGATCCTGGAGTTGGATCGTGGCCGCGGCATTCCGTTTGAAGGCAACTACAGCGCCTGGCTTGCCGCCAAGGAACAGCGCCTGGAAAGCGAGGCGCAGCAGGAAGCGGCACGCCAACGCGCGATCAAGTCGGAACTGGAGTGGGTGCGCAGCAATCCCAAGGGCCGACAGGCCAAAAGCAAGGCGCGCCTGGCCCGGTTCGATGAACTCAATGCCAAGGATTTCCAGAAGCGCAACGAGACCGCCGAACTCTATATACCGCCTGGCCCGCGCCTGGGTAGCAAGGTCATCGATATCGAGCACCTGCATAAAGGTTATGCCGATCGCCTGCTGATTGAAGATCTCAGTTGCAACATTCCGCCGGGGGCCATTGTCGGCATCATCGGTGGTAACGGCGCCGGCAAGTCCACCCTGTTCCGTCTCATCACCGGCCAGGAACAACCGGACAGTGGCAGCATCACCCTGGGCGATACCGTAACCTTGGCCTATGTGGATCAGAGCCGGGACAGCCTGGATGGCAAGAAAACCGTGTGGCAGGAAGTTTCCGACGGCTTGGATGTGATCAAGGTCGGCAGCTACGAAACACCATCCCGCGCCTATGTGGGCCGCTTCAATTTCCGCGGCGCCGATCAGCAAAAGTTTGTGGGTGATCTCTCTGGCGGCGAACGTAATCGCCTGCATCTGGCCAAGTTGCTCAAGCGTGGTGCCAATGTGCTGCTGCTGGACGAACCCACCAATGATCTGGACGTGGAAACCCTGCGCGCTCTGGAGGAAGCCATTCTCAACTTCCCCGGCACTGTGCTGGTGATTTCACATGATCGCTGGTTCCTCGACCGGGTGGCCACCCATATCCTCGCCTTTGAAGGGGACAGTCATGTGGAATGGTTTGCCGGCAATTTCAGTGACTACGAGGAAGATCACAAGCGGCGACTGGGAGGTACGGATACGGCGCCCAAGCGCATGGTGTACAAGCCGCTGACGCGGTAGGGCGAAATCCGGCCTAACGCCTGACTGCCATGGCAATCAGGCGTTGGGCTTTTTAGAAGCGCCGCTTAGAAATCAAAGCGCAGGCCAAGGCCAAGCAAGCCTTTATATCTGAAGTGAACATCGTCAAATTCGAGCTTGTATCCACGATATGAGCCGGCAACGGCAACACGTTCCGTCAGCTGCCACGCAAGTGTCAGCGCATACCCGGTGTACTTCGCATCATCGTTCGCCACCTCCACATCGCTGTAGGGCTTGATCTGCAACGTCAACAACAGATCTGAGCGTGGTTGGATATTGATCCCAACGTCTACACCGTATCCGATACCGAATGCCGGACCGAAGTTTATGCGCTCAAGATTCAATTGCATAAAGGGATCAAGCTGCACACCACCGGCGTCGAACGCAAAATGCCCGCCCACACCCAGGCTCTGGTGCGCAAGCTCCACATCGCTGGGTGCATCGCTGACTTGCCGCGCATCAGACATCACACTTAAGAATGCGTAATCACCAAAAGACTTGCCCGCCGCCAAACGGTAGCCATCAACGCTAATGCTGTCTGAACCAATAGAAAGCTTGCCGTTCACCAATGCTTCGAAATAGAGATTATCCCAGGCCGACTGGGCATGCGCCGACGTCGACCCCAATGCCATTACTGCGAACATGGCAGCAACAACACCCATCAGGTTATACGTTTTCATTATTGCCTCCACATCTTTCAATACTGATTAATCGCTGGACCGCGCATGACTAGAAAGTGAATTTGACACCCAAGGACGCCAGATCCCGATATCTGAATGATGTCGAAGAGTCCAGTTTCAGCTTGGCGGTCCGATAGGAGGCAATCACCGCCAGATTGCGCAGCGCATCCCAACTCAGGTAGGCCTCGGCCGCGGTCAGATCAAGGGCGCCGATATTGAAATCGATATCCCCGTAGGGCGTGACAGCAACACCGGTCTCGAAACCGGAAAATGGCCGGATCTTGGCGCCCAGATCGACACTGTAACCACGCCCAACCTGGCCAAAGAAGGTGACGCGCTCCAGGTTCAGGCTGCTCCAGATATCCACCGTCACCGGCCCCAAAGTGAGTGGACGGTGATAGCCCAGACTGGCTCGCTGCATGCTCAGGTCAACTTTCTCGCCGCTGTCGCGAAAATGCTGGGCATCATGTCCGATAGCCACGAAATAGTTGGCGCCCAACGCTTTGCTTGCCTGCCAGCGATAACCCTTCAAATCGACTTCGTCACCAGGCACGCGAAACTCTCCATGCGCGATCAGCTGTAAAGCAACATAGTCCCAGCTTGGCGTCGCCAATGCAGGCACGGCCATAAACATCAGCAAGCCCGCCGCCGCTGCGGAAGTAGCAATCTTCATGTTTCACCCCGGCACTATTGATTTGATCTATTTTTTGCCGCGCCCCTTGCGCGACGGAGAACTGTATACCACAACCCTTGCAGGCGCGGCAGCAACGCCGGCTTCAGAGCTTGCCCGGCATCGCTTCCGACAATAGCGCGAGCACCAGCACACCGCTGATGATCAGGCCGATACCCAGCGCAGCGGGCCAATCCAGGGCCTGGCCGAACAGCGCCCAGCCGGTCAGTGCAATCAGCGCCATCCCCACCCCGGCCCAGATGGCATAGGCCACACCCACAGGGATGGTGCGCAGAGCCAGCCCCAGGCAATAAAACGCCAGGCCGTAACCCAACACCACCAGCACCGAGGGCCCCAGCCGGGTCAGACCATCACTGACCTTCAATGCCGAGGTGGCTGCCACCTCGGCGACGATGGCGACACTAAGCAAAATCCAATGCTGCATTTTTCAATTCCTGGCAACCGTGACAACAGAGTCTAGACTTTTTCATATTTCAGCGTTGGCGCCGTGTTCAGCCATGTGCATGACGGCAACAGGTACAGATTCGACCAGAACTCTGCATCCGCACCTGCGCGCACTGCAGGACTTTGGCACCGAACTGTTCCAGAGTTACTACATCGCCCGGCCCGCCTTCGCCAGCCTGGCAACGATTGATTGGGCAATGCTCAACGCCTGAGCACTGCCACAAACGTCGGGTGTGGCTTTTTCCGACCTGAGCGCTCAGTATTAGGCGCCTGTCCGCCAACCCATAACTCCCCTTCGATCGCATGAGCCAAGACCAGATCACCCTGCTTGCCGTCCTCGGCGGCACTGTTGCCATGTTCCTCTGGGGGCGCTGGCGCCACGACATGGTCGCCCTGGCCTCGCTGCTGCTCTGCGTACTGTTCGGACTGGTGGGCAGCGCTGAAGCCTTCGCCGGCTTCGGCCATCCGGCCGTCATCACCGTGGCCTGTGTGTTGGTGCTGAGTCAGGGCCTGCAGAATTCGGGTGCCGTGGATGTCTTGGCGCAGAAACTATTGCCGGGAGGTGCCGGCCCCGGCATCACCATTGCCGCCCTCACCGCCCTGGGCGCCATCCTGTCCGCCTTCATGAATAACGTGGGGGCGCTGGCCCTGCTGATGCCGGTGGCCATCCAGATCGCCCGGCGTCAGGGCCTGCCACCCGGGCAAGTCCTGATGCCACTGGCCTTCGGCTCCATCCTCGGGGGCATGACCACCCTGATCGGCACACCCCCAAACCTGATCGTGTCCGGCTTTCGCAACCAGGCCAGCGGCCAGAGTTTTGCCATGTTCGATTTCACCCCGGTGGGCCTGGCAGTGGCCACACTGGGCGTGCTGTTTGTGGCCCTGGTGGGTTGGCGCCTGGTACCTGCGCGCACCCGCGCCGACGCCTCCGACTTTGACACTGGTCTGTATCTCACCGAAGCAAGGGTACAGGAAAAAGGTAAGGCTGCCGGCATGACCCTGGGCGAAATCGAAGCCGCCATGGTGGAAGCCGATGCCCAGGTGGTGGGTATGATTCGCGATGAGATCCGCATCCCGGCACCCAGCTCGTCGCGCAAGATTCGCGGCGGCGACATCCTGGTGATCGAAGCTGACCCCCAGGCACTGACGGCAGCGCTGACGGCCCTGGATTTGAAGCTGGAAGAGGATCGCCCGCAGGATCTGGGTGAGGGCGATGCGGAGGAAGGCGTAGGCGCCTTACCGGCGGCGCCCAGCGCCAAGGTGGATCCGGAGGGCGTACCTGGCAGCAAGCGCGCGGTACAGGGTGATGAAATCGTGCTCATGGAAATTTCCCTGTTGCCGGATTCCCAGCTGATTGGCCGCTCTGCCATGGAAATCCGCCTGCGCACCCGTTACGGCATCAACTTGTTGGCCATTTCCCGCCAAGGGCGCCGCTCCATGGCGCGCCTGCGCTCCATGCAACTGCTCTCCGGTGATGTGCTGCTGATGCAGGGGCCGCCAGACTTTATCCATGAGTTTGCCCTGCAAATGGGCTGTGTGCCTCTGGCAGAACGCAGCCTGCGCCTGCCACAAAAGCGGGAGGCACTGCTCGCCACCCTGATCATGGGGCTGGCAGTGGCTGGCGCCGCCTTTGGCCTGGTGCCTGCTGCCATTTCCTTTGCAGCAGGCGTACTCGCCACCATGGCATTGCGGGTGGTGCCGCCACGCAAAATCTACGATGCCATCGACTGGCCGGTGATCGTGCTGCTGGCGGCGCTGATTCCCGTGGCGGGCGCCATGGCAACTACAGGTGCCGCCGATGTGATCGCCAAGGCACTGTTGGAAAATCTGGCCCAGGGCAATGCCATCCTGGCACTGACGCTGCTGCTGATCGTCACCATGACGCTGTCGGATTTCATGAACAACGCGGCGACTGCGGCGGTGATGTGCCCCATTGCCATTGGCGCCGCCTCGCAATTGGGTGTGAGTTCTGACCCTTTCCTGATGGCTGTGGCCATCGGCGCCTCCTGCGCGTTCCTCACCCCGATCGGGCATCAGAACAACACCCTGATTCTGGGCCCCGGTGGTTTCAAGTTTGGTGATTACTGGCGCCTGGGGCTGCCGTTGGAAATTCTGGTGATTGCCGTGGGTGTGCCGCTGATTCTGCTGGTCTGGCCGCTGTGAAATTCCGCCCTTGCATAGATTTGCGTCAGGGCAAGGTGGTGCAGATCGTCGGTGGCACCCTCAATGATCAGGATCAGGCCGGCACCATCACCAATTTTGAATCCGACCGCGCCGCAGCCGACTATGCGCGCCTGTACCAGTCCGATGGCCTGACCGGTGGCCATGTGATCGCACTGGGCCCCGGCAACGAAACCGCCGCGCTGGCAGCGCTGGCGGCCTATCCCGGCGGCCTGCAAATGGGCGGTGGCATCACCCCGGAGAATGCCCGGCACTATCTGGATGCTGGCGCCAGCCATGTCATTGTCACTTCTTATGTGTTTCAGGCGGGCGCGTTACAGCGGGATCGACTCAGCGCGCTGCAAAAAGCCGTGGGCAAAGCACGCTTGGTGCTGGATCTCAGCTGTCGCTGGCG